>NZ_JBFRFN010000018.1:0-115293 GCF_052114825.1 Paenibacillus sp. 2TAF8 | reverse complement strand
GAATGCATCCGTGTATGTAATCGCTTTAGCACTAACATTTCTCACATAGGGATTTCTTCTCAACTGATCTTGCTCTAGCATTGTAAAGTGTTTTTTTGACATTTGCTTGACCACCGCTCGTTTTTTATTCATTGTACACAAAAAGACCCTACAAGATGACCTTTTTTAAGTGTCCATCTTATAGGGTACATTTTAAAAGCCTTTTATCCTTTTTTTGAACATTTTTTAATTCATTTTTGACGAAAAAAAAATTTCCCGTTATTATTACGACTAGTTCTTTTAATTAATGCAGTTGCGATGGTATCGAATGGGAGCGACTTTTGGATTTGGACGTAGTCCAAACCAAGGGAAGCGAGCAGTCGAAACCGGAGCATATAGGAGGGGCATAATGACGCACTCATTCACAATTCGCAACCAATATATTAATGATGGTTTTCAAGCTGTTCAAGCACAGTCAGGGGACACGGAAGAGATACTCTCATTGCTTGTGGAGACCGCATCTTGGCTGGAAAGTCAAGGTTCTTCCCAATGGAATGCATTGCTTCAAGGGCACGATTCTCATGATACACCTTCTGCAATACAGAGAGGCGATGTTTTTGTTTTCAAAAAAGAGGGAGAGATCGCAGGAATGGTCATTCTCATGCCGAAGCCAAGTCCTTGGGATATCAAGTTATGGGGAGATCAGGCCCATGCGGAAGATGAAGCACTCTATCTGCATCGGCTCGCGATTCGAAGAAAATATGCACGAACTGGTCTGGGGAAATCCATATTACAATGGTCAACCAGCGGCATACAATTTAAAGAAAAATCGCTCGTACGACTTGATTGCGGCGCTGATAATGTAACTTTAAATTCTTTTTATGCAGGAAATGGATTCCGTTATGCAGGCGGGCATGATGGATTCAGCATCTACGAGAAACTGGTTGAGTTGTAGAGGGGTTCCGTAACAAGCTATTGAGAAAATGATAAAAAAGCCGGAAGCTGATAAGCTTATCCGGCTGTATTTGTCTGCACGACTGATTCCGTAGTCGAGAACAAAACTGCAAATATAAGCTTCTGTACGGAAAGAAGACTGAATATGTTGTATATACGAATCAATAATTTGTTGTCAAAACGGTGGATGTTCATGCTTTTCTATGTCATAATAAACATTAATGATATGCAATAAAATGCATGAAAATACATTTTTCGTGCGGAAAACGGAGTTGAAGGCTTAAGAGCCGGTTTACTGAACATATGTTCTAATATATCATAAATGAATATGGAAAAAGAGAAATGAAGTGGAAAGGGGGATAATGACGTTGAAATTACTACAGGCTCTATTCTTTCCTCCGGAGCAGCCCGGAGGTGTATCCTCTATGATTCCTTACATGCAGGAGAGGTTTGCAAGTCCAAGGTGGGAAATGGATCTGTTCTCATTGCCTAAGCGGATTCGTAACAAAGGGCGAGAGGAAGTGCAATTTGAAACATTCGACTGGACCATCTATCAGGATAGTCCTGTAGTGCAAAAGTATATTCAAACGTATCGTGACTATCTATGGTGGACCAGGCTTCGTATTCAGAAGTCCTATGATCTGATTCATGCTCATCATCCTATTGCAGGGCTTGCCATGAAATCTGTGTTTCCCGAGATTCCTCTCATTCAGACGATTCACTCCAGTTACGAAAGAGAGCTTATCCTGAATGGTCGTATTGAGCCGAATGGGTTGGAGCATCAATTCCTACAGGCCATCTATGGAGAACTTGAGCATCGTGCAGAACGTCTGTTAACGGTATCTGAATCATTTCGTCAATATCTAAGCCCGTATGTGAAACATCCAAGCCGCATTGGAATTATACCGAATGGTTTTGATGAGAAACGCTTTAAGCCGATCCCTCATGATAATGCGGTACCGCAATTGGTAACGGTCTGCCGTCTTGTTCCGGCCAAAGGACTGGATATTTTGTTTAAAGCCTGTGCGGAACTGAAGGACAGAGGACATGATTACGTGCTCCACATTATTGGAGATGGGCCGATTCGTCCTGATCTTGAAGAGCTGGCGCAGCGCCTGGGAATCTATAATGAGACGATTTTTTATGGATATACACTGCATCCTGAAGAGTTTATGCCGTTCTTTGATGTGTTTGTACTGCCCTCGCGTGCAGAAGCCTTTGGTTCAGTATTCGCTGAAGCGGCGTTAAGCTGCCTGGCTCTTGTAGGTACAGATGTGGGGGGAATACCTGAACAGATTGAGGATGGAGTGAACGGACTGCTTGTGCCGCCTGAAGATCCATCTGCCTTGGCTGATGCTTTGGAAAAGGTCATGCTGGACCCGGCATATCGCTACGAACTGGCCCGTTCCGCTTGTGAAAAAGCCAAAACCATGTACTCGCTGGGAAGATCGGTGAATGATTTGAAAAAAATGTACTTGCAATTCCAGGCATAAAACTGGGAAAGCGAACGTATGAACAAGCCGCTGTAGTGATACAGCGGCTTTTGTGTATTTAATGCATTTTACAACAGCCAATCCTCCGGATTACTTGCTAATTTTTGCACAGAGTTCATAAACAATGCTGCATGATAACCATCACAAACAGAGTGATGAACTTGTAGAGTTAATGGCAAATAAATGGAGTTATCTTTATGGATGAATCCCCCTGCTGTAATAATGGGCAGAAGGTAGTGACTATTGTTATTTATATTTAAATTAAATCCAGTAAAAGATGTCCATGGGATCATAGAAAGAGAAAATATATTTTCAGGTATAGGTACTTTGGGAAACAACTTGCCTAAACTTGTATACTTTTCGACATCCGAAATATAAGCATGATGAAACGCATTGAAATCATTGTTGACACTGGTCCAAATGGCAGAGAAAGATTCAGTCCCTTGATCAAAAATGGTATAGAGTGGTTCCAACTTATCCCAATAACCTAAATCTCCGTCATGATTGTAACCCGTTCTGAAAGCCCGGTGAGAATGGACCGCACTCGTGACTAAGAAGATAAAAGCAGGATAGAATCTGTAATCTTTTTGCTTAATGAGCTGATATAAGATGCTGACATCGATTTCGCTCGTTAGACTAAAAGACGTATTTTGATTCATATAGTGATGGAAAATCTCTGTTCTGTTCCAATTGTTAAAATTGATTTTATTAAAATTCATTAGATGTGCCTCCTAAATTTTTGTATAAAACAAAATGGATTTAGGAGGCTAACTTGTCTGCTTTTTTCATAAGAACCAGTCCTTCATTAATATTCATTTGATATTGTAACACAACAACCCCACTCAACAGGTTTCAAGACACGCCCTAAAACGAAACGTAATTGAAAGACAAAGGGCAGCCCATTTCAAGCATGTCTAATATGCGTTACCCCTAGTTATGAGGAGTCTATTATATGTTATTCCGACCCCGAAATGTGCCCCAGCGATCGATTAAGAGTTTACCCGCCCAAAAGAGTGCCATACATCCGAAAATGGGATAAAGAACGGAAAGAAGGGAGCTGAAGCCAAATTGGCTGAACGAGTAACACAACATCATGATAATCAGTGTAATTAACCGGGGATGAACATCGACATGTTGTCGAAGCTGCAAAGTCATGCCATAGATGTCGGCCACAAACGTTGTGAATATTTCCATGAAAATGAGTGTGACATATACAGACTGTACAATCCATCCTAGTTGAAAAGCGATACTTCCCATCGGTATTTCAAACTGTATGATGCCTGGCATCTGGGCCGACATTGCAAAATGGGCTGCCATCAGCATAAAACCTACGCCAATCCCGCCTAGAATTCCGCCCCATTTTAATGTATTGCGATGACGAATTTGATTGCCTACAGGGACAAGTACCGCTTGAGCGAGCGCAAGATTAAATGCGGTGTAAAGCAACGGGGAGATCCATACCTGAAAAGGATTGCTATCTGTTGTTAGTGTGACAAAACGAAATACACCTGGATGATGGAGCGTACTGAAAATCATAAGCAGGGACAACAGGAGCATCATGGGCACAACAATACTGTTCATTTGCAGAATAGCTTGCATTCCGCGTCCCAGAAGAAGGTATGTACCAATCAAAGTAATGATCAAACCTGTTTGGTAATGTAAACCCAGATGTTCCATAAAAACAGAGCCTGCTCCCGCGAGCATGACGCTGTTTACTCCGATCAGAACAATAAGAGTGATCCATGTGATCCATTTTCCAGCTTTATGGCCAAACAGATGTTTGTTGAGATCCTCATAGGAACGCGAGCGGGTATCATGAGCGATAAGCATCATTTTGGTTCCGAGCCAGACAAAAAGCATGGTGGACAAAGCGATGGTGATTGTGGCCCACTTGCCATACTGGGTAAAAAATTGCAATATTTCCTGTCCAGTGGCGAAGCCGGCCCCTACCACGGTTCCAATGTATGTGAATGCAATCTGTAGCACCCGGAATACCTGTTTCATGTGTTTCCCCTTTCAGGTCCCGGGATTGTTGGACATGCGGGTACCATAGTACAAGTTATGCTTGACCAATGAAAGTCATGACTGCAGGATCGGCCAACGAGTCTGAATTTTCGGGTTCTATGGCCTTGTGGTTGATTTCGCTTGAACTTGTAGCTGGATATATGATACTTTAAACCTCATAGGATAGGCTTGGGAGGTCAAATCATGGACGTATTAAAACAACGAATTTTACAAGAAGGTGTCGTCATTTCCGATCAGGTATTGAAGTTGGATGGTCTATTGAACCATCAGATTGATCCTGCATTAACGATGGAGATGGGACGAGAATTTGCTGCACGCTTTCGCGAGAGTGGAGTGACGCGGGTGATTACGGTTGAATCTTCAGGGATTCCGGTTGCTTTTGCCGCAGCACATGAACTGGGGGTACCTCTGGTATTTGCCCGCCGCAAAAAAACGCTTCTGGCCGATCCTGATGCCTACTGCGAGCGTGTACCATCCTTTACGAAAGGGATCGTAACGGATATTATGGTATCTCGCGAATTCATTCATGAGAATGACCGCATTTTGTTCATTGATGATATTATTGCGAACGGAGACGCTGCCCGCGGTGTCATCAAAATTATCGAGCGTTCCGGTGCAGAGCTTGTGGGATTTGGTGTGGTGGTCGAGAAGTGCTTCCAGGCTGGTGCCCGCACGATCCGGGAGCAAGGGATTCCAGTTGAGGCGCTTGTCCGTATTCGTTCACTGAATCATGGCACCGTGCAATTCGACGATAATGAAATATGACATTTTGAAGGAAATAGGGCCTAATTTTTGAACTATGACTTTGCATGGACGCCGATTTCCTTTATAATGAGTTTATGTTAGGGAGAGGAGGCAACACCATGGGGAACCAACCGGCAACAGACCAATTTTTCATTGATAAGCTGGCGGAATCGAAAGTTCATTTTGAACGTGCCCTGGATTGTAAACATACGGAATTCGATGACCTTTATCCCTATATGATTGAACATCCTCAATTTTTCTGGTACAAACGCTATGTTGCCTGGTCAGAATTACTGACGATTGTAGGCTTGTGTGAAGAGTTGTCCTTCTCTTGGAAAGAACAATTTACACCGCACCAAGTGGAGTACCTTGAAGAACGTGTGATGTCCGCCAAAGTGCTTGATTTTTGGTTCGAGAAGAACGACAGCAAAGAGCACGCGCAGCGGTAACTCTCAGTCGGGACATTTTTTTCGAATGACATGACAGTCCAATACAGTCACGTGAGACCTAAATGATCTTTCATTTAGGTCTCTTTTTGTAAGTAATTTGAATATAGGAGTATGGACATGATTAGTGATACAGAGTTGGATGCCCTGCGATTGTCAGGGGAAAAGGTAAGAGTGGTTCGCGATGAGCTTGAGTCTAACGATGTAACGGGCATCGTGGTAGCTTGGGATGATGAACAAGTGTTGATCCGCAGGCAGAATCGCCGTGTTGTGAAGCTGGATCGGTCATACCGTTATCAGCTGTTCAGTGAGCCGCGTCAAAGTGCCCTCAGTGAATAAATGACATGAGTGCTTGCTTAACGGCATGCTTTCTTTACTAAAGCGTATTTCTTCAAAACAAAATGTTTGGATTTACCACCTAGGCTTAGCATATTTGCGACACACGCGAGAGAAGATAAATACAGTGAGAGTGGAAAAATTCGCTGTATTTACAGCCGAGAGGGTGTGCTTAAAGCTATGACATTGATGAATGATAAAGTTCATGCTTATAAGGATCAGATTGGTGCATTAAGTGATGTTCTCCCAGACGTGGTGAAATCATATCATGAGTTTACGGGAGAATGCTTCCAGCCTGGTGTGCTTGATGCCAAAACGAAGCAGTTAATTGCATTGGGTATTGGGTTGTTCGCTAATAACGAAGTGTGCACGTTTTACCATGTAGAGGAAGCTCGCTCCAAAGGTGCGACTGATCAGGAAATTATGGAGACCGTGGCTGTCGCTGGAGCAGTAGGAGGCGGACATGCCCTGTCACAGGGAGCCATGCGTGTTCAGAAGGCACTGCATTAGTTTTAATGTCTACATCGAAAAGGAGGTTCCGGAACAAACCGGAGCCTCCTATTTATTGTTACATTTTATATCGAAGTGGAGTGGGACTGACTAGATGTCTGCTTAGAGTTTTCCCAACATCTTGTTATACATAAATTGTCCTGTCACTCGTCTTGCGGTTACATAACGGTCATTAAAATACGGATTGGACAACTTGGTGATGCTGACACCTTTGCTACTGGAAGCATGTGCGAATTGACCTCCGCCTATGTATACTCCTGTGTGTGAGATGCCTTTACCTGTTGTGTTGAAGAAGACCAGATCTCCTGTGCGAATCGTAGCTTTGGAGACGGGTGTCCCTGCTTTCGCTTGTTGTTGCGACGTACGCGGCAATTCAATGCTGTATTTGTTAAAAAGATATCTCATAAACCCGGAACAATCGAAGCCAGCCATAGTTGTGCCGCCCCATTTGTACGGGATGCCTGTCATATTATTAACCACCGTATTAATTGTGCTTGCCTCTGTGCTTGTTGCCCCGGATGTAAATAGTACAGCAGCTCCAAAAATGGAAATGATCAGTTTTTTCAAAATCAATGTTCTCCCTTCGATGCCTACGGAGTTAGCTAAGGGTTCGGTAGAAGGTTCCCTATATTTCCTATGTATAAGAATAATTCACCCAAAATGGTTCCCCCGTTTTCAATCCTGAAACTCGGCAAATGAATAATTAAGTTTTTGTAACTATTTGAAACTATATTGCATAAATGCGTAATTGTCAAACCTGTTTAAAGCACTTCATTTAGCGTCAATGTTAGCGGAATTATCATTTTTCGTCATAATAATGTTTAAAAGAGGGGGTAAAGATTACAAAAAAGTCATTAATGTTTCATCAGAGAGAGACCTGGATATTAAACAAGTTTGTCAAGAGCTAAAAGTGTTATTCCTATATGTTAAAATAAAGAGAAGTTTTGCGTTTTGTTGCATATATTGACAAAAGTTTATTTATTGCATATCATACAATTAATAAATACAAAATTTGTATTTAAATTGTTTTCATTGGAATTTGTTTGGTTGATTAATCAAATTTGTGAATTGGGGAGTGTGTTGTCTTGTGAAAGCAAAAAAATTAGTAACATTTGTACTGGCATGTTCCATGGTATTCTCCGCAGCAGGAATGGCTGTCCTTCCTGTACCAACCGTATCGGCAGCTGATGCTTCCGGTACAACAGCRAGTCTGTCCGATATTTTAAAAAATCAGCGCCCGGATGGAGGCTGGAGAAAAGATTACAGTCAGACGTCAGGTGAATGGGCCAAATCAACGATCGATAACAAAGCTACATACTCAGAAATCAGAAGACTAGCAAGTGAGTTCAAAAAAACAAATGACCCGCGATACTCGGCTGCAGCGATCAAAGGCATCAACTTTTTGCTTAACATGCAGTACTCCAATGGCGGTTGGCCTCAAGTCTATCAAAGCTCCGGCTATCATAAACATATAACCTATAATGATGACGCGATGATTAATGTATTGTACATGCTGGATGAAGTCGCAGGACGTAAGGGGATCTTTTCCTTTATCGACAGTTCTCTCGCAAATCGCAGTAAAAATGCCGTTTCCAAAGGAGTGGATGCCATCCTGAATACCCAGGTAGTATCGGGTGGGAAGTTAACGGCATGGGGACAACAACATGATTCCAGTTCACTGAGACCAGCCGGGGCCAGAATCTATGAAGTGCCTTCATTAACGGCAGGTGAGAGCGTAAACATTGTGAAGTTTCTGAAAACGAGACCGGCTAATTCAAGAATCACTGCATCCATCAAAGGTGCCGAAGCCTGGTTTAACAAAGTGAAAATTACAGGATATCGGTATGAGAGAGCGAATGGGGATAGCCGAATTATTGCTGATTCCAGTGCATCACCGATCTGGGCCCGTTTCTATGAACTCGGTACAGACAAACCGATCTTTGTGGGACGTGATGGCGTTGTGAAATATAAGCTGAGCGATATTGAAAAGGAAAGAAGAGGCGGTTATGCATGGTACGGCAACTGGCCTTCCAAGCTTTAGAAAGTTCTCTTTTTGACTGGATATTCTAATAAGTCCACTGGTGCCTGAAATATAAGTTTAATCTATAGCAGGCCTGATCAGTGCGAATCGGTTACATATCTGATTCGCACTGATTTGTGATGGATAGATATGTGTGTTGACATGTTAAACTGCGCATGGTATATTATTTCTTGTCGCCGATAATAATCGGAGAGACACAATATATGCGGTCGTGGCGGAATTGGCAGACGCGCACGGTTCAGGTCCGTGTGGGCTAACCCCCCGTGGAGGTTCGAGTCCTCTCGACCGCATCGCATAAAAAGGTTCCTCAGATTAATTTCTGAAGGAACCTTTTTTATTTTTCTGAGTAGACTTATAATTTCTTTTCTTGATTAAAAAAGCCCTCAGTTCCTTCCATGCCAACATTGGGCAAGGTTCTGAAAAGAGGGCTTATTGCTTAATTCTTATTGATTCACAGGTTCGGCAGTGGGTTCAACGGTAGGTTCAACAGCAGGTGTAACATCTGTTTCAACGTTAGTCTCCATGTCTGTCAATGGAAGTTCAATCTCAAATTCGGACGCAATGTCCTCTTCAGAGATAAAGTTCGTACCCGATAGATTAGCTACGAAAGTGGTTACACTTCGTGCTGGGAGCTGTGCGGTAAACGCACGGTTAGAGACATTAATTGCAGGTTGACTAGCCAGGTTCCGACTAGCGTCTGTTACCCAAGAAGATACGCTGGAAGCATTGCCGTTCTGCAACACAAATTTTTGGTTAACAGCAGATGTACCGCGGTTAATCGCTACGATAACCACTCGGTTATTGCCTTTGTACGCAGAAACGAAAGTGTTTGTATCCGGGTTTTTGGAAGCATCTACTCTGACATAGCCTGGGCGAATGAATTTAGAGAAATGAGCCATATTGTATCCGCGCTTACTGATCGTACCGTCTTCCTTCATTGGTCCATATGATCTGCGGATATACCACCATACATAGGCTTGAAAGTCGCCCTCCACCATTGCATTGTGCATGTGGTAGGAGATGTCGAGCGCTTCCGGCCAGCGGTCAGCGGAATTGTTGTCACTGTTCGGATAATATACTTCAGTCATCCAAAGCTCTTTGCCAGCGCCCTTCTGTTTGAAAAGAGGATAGGCAAAATTGTTGAACTGTGTTCCATACAAATGTGCTCCCAGAATGTCCATGTTAGCAAGTGCCTGTGAATCATTCAGGATTGGGTCGGATATGTTTTTCAAGTATTGGAAGGATTCTGGAGCCATGACTTTGGCACCTTGAATGCTACCTGCATTTTCTTTCATGAAACGAAGAATCTCTTGCGGTGTCCACCAAGTCCATTCATGAGCGTAATCCGGCTCGTTTTGAACGGAAATGGCATACAGGTTCACGCCGTTATTTTTCATATAAGTTACAAAATCATTCAGATGTTGCGCATAAGCAGCGTATTTGTCATACCGTAATCGTTTTGCATTGGGATCACCGTTTCGATTAAACGTTTCAACCATGCTGCTTGGAGGATTCCAAGGCGATGCAAACACGATAGCTCCCTTTTCAATCGCACGTTTGGCTGTAGCCAATTCACGAGACCAGTTATTCCGATCCGGGTCAACCCAGATTCGGAGCACGGAGAATCCCAGTTGGTTCTGATCATTTCCGAAAGCGGTTTCACGTTGTGCTGCCGTTAAGTCACCAATCCAAGCGGGATGGTTAATGCCGCCGAAGCCACGTATTACTTGTTTCTGTGAGGATAAGTTAATGTTGGCGTCACTCGCTGCGGATACGTTCGTTGGGGTTAACATCAATGGTAGTGCTGTTAAGCAGGCTAACATAATGTTGACTGATTTTTTAAATTTGAGATTCAACTTCAATGTGCTCACTCTCCTCGGTATAATTGACTTGCGTAAGCTTGGACAAGAAATGTAAATTCCTCGGTATAGCTTCGAAAAGGGTGGGGCATCACTTCCTCTCAATGTAGAAATGTGTTTAATGGATAACTTGGCTAAAAATCTTTGTTTTGTAAATTCTACTATATTATTCCTGTTAAAAATACCTGATATATTGCAGTTCTTTGTAATTTTTTATATTTTCATGACATTATTGCTATTTTCATAGCAGAATGACCTTCTTCGGAATTTATGTCAGAGCGGGAAACAACTTAGAAGGAGAAGGGGGGGGGATCATTCAGAGCATGTTGCTCCCGAGGCAGATAGAAGTCAGTTGATTCAAACCAAGTATATTGAGCGTTTAGCTCGGGCATTAAACCGTGAACGAAAGAGAGAAACCTCTGATTTTTGAAAAGCGGATCATTTTACTGAAACGTTAAGGGTTCCATTGTAGGAAAACTTATGGAAATTCAGAATGTAAAGCTTGCTTTGATGCAGGCTTTTTTGTGTTCCAGTTGTCCTAGAATGAATTGGGAAAGGCAGCTTACATATAAGTGCCCATGATATCAAACAATGAGAACAACACGTTAGAGGGGGTTGCAGGGTATGAAGCGAAATAAAAGAAAACAGGGCTGCCTGGGTGCACTGAGATTTCAATTTTGGATCTGCTTGTGTGTCGTAAGTGTAGTCATTGGAACAGGCGGAACTGAAGTTTCTGCCATATCACCGGAGACGACTTCATCAACTGCTTCTCAGCTCAATCGACTGGCCATTATTATTGATGATGTCGGTAATGATATGAAGGGTACGAAGGAGATTTTGGATATGCCTGTGAAGCTGACTGTTGCCGTGATGCCTTTTTTGCAAACAACGAAACAAGATGCAATCGCTGCGCATGAAAAAGGGATGGATGTGATTGTACACATGCCGATGGAACCCAAGAAGGGAAAGCCTGAGTGGCTTGGACCAGGGGCAATCACATCCAATCTGACGGACGAGCAGGTTCGGGAACGGGTGGAAAAGGCTATTGATGATGTGCCCTATGCCATTGGCATGAACAATCATATGGGTTCCAAAATTACTTCCGATAAACGTATCATGTCTATTGTGCTGGATGTATGTCTTGAGCGAGGTCTATTTTTCGTTGACAGCCGTACGAATTTTCGTTCCGTAGTTGGTGAGCTTGCCGTAGCCAAAAATTTGCCGCCCGTGGGCAATGACATTTTTCTGGATGACCAAAATACGAAGGCACACATTCGCAAACAGCTTGATCTGGCTGCGAAGCATGCGGTTGACAAGAAAAGCTGCGTTGTCATTGGACACGTGGGGCATACAGGCATGAACACCTCTGCCGTGATTCGCGATTCAGTCTCCCGCTTGCAAAACCAGGTTCAATTCGTAGGCATCGGAGAGATGGTACGAGATGTATGGCACTGGCAGGCCGCACCTAGGCTACCGACAGATAATAAATAATACCTTCGGCAATCGACTGGGCAATCCGTTTTTGTTCTGCGGGATCATTGATTCTCGCCCGGTCGGCTGCATTGCTCAAAAAACCGGTCTCCACAATCACTGCCGGCTGTTTCACATAGTTCAACATGTAAAACGTCTTGCCCCATACGACGTCACGATGCGTTCCGCATAAGCGGTTCATGGCATCTTGAATCGATTGTGCCAGCAAATAACTACGACCCTCTTTCTGGTGAAGCACTACAGGGCCATGAGTAGCCGAACGCGGGCTCCAGTTGGCATGAATACTGACGACAATATCCGTGCTTACTTCTTCACTAAGGCTTTTGCGCTGTGCGAGATCTCTTATATGACGTGAACGGGTATTCAACCAGCGGTTCTCGTCACTGAGCGCGTAGTCGCCAAGACGGTTAATGATGACCGCGTAACCTTTGCTGCGAAGCAGCAGATAGATCTTTTGACTAATCGCTAAATTGATATCTTTCTCTAAGATACCTGCTTCTGTTGTGCCGCCATCAATACCGCCATGCCCAACATCCAGCAAAATAACGGGTGCTGCAAAAGCATGATGGCTTGAGCGATAAGCATCTCCATCGGTCATCGGCATGATGGATGGCTGATTGGCAACCGGATCATGCCCAATCAGCGCGGAAGCGAAGGAGATACCGGGAAGAGAATAGACACTGATCAGCAGCGCGGTAGAAACGGTCAACAGCAGCTTATACATGGAAACACACTCCTTAACAAAGTTGGTATCCAAGTTAAAAGTGAGACATGATGGATACCTTTGGCATTAGACTGTGCAATTCACATCATTTCATACGTTGATTGCAAAAAAATGTTTAATTCAATCACATCTTGCGCACAATAGAACTAACGTTACTTCACGAATGTGCGGAAGAAAAGGAGGCTGCATCATGGCTAAAAGTGATGAGCTTGTTAAATATATTACACAGCGTGTGGTGCATTATATTGACACCCCGAAGGATGAGCGGAAAGAACGGAGAGCACAGAGCAGAAGGAAAGAGCCATGGTCGATGAAATGGTTTGGCATGATACCGTTCGCAGTATCTCTGTGGGTGGCAAAAAGAAAAAAAGATTCGGAGTGAACGGTTGTTTTACACCTGTAATCCTCTAAAGAGAGTTAACGTAGCTAACGCGAATGACACATAACGGTTGAAAACAAAGATTTAGTTTTTCAATTGTAGTATTTAACAAGGAACATTCGCCGTAACCAACTCAAAGACGCAGTCCTTAAAAAGGAATGCGTCTTTTTGTGATGTGTTTGAGGTTTAAGAAGAGTTGCGAATTGTGAGAACGTAAAAATGTCCGTCATTCAACAGTTTATTTATGGGAACAAACCGTTGTACAGAGTTAAAACCCCCAAGTCCTATGTAAAGAAGGACTTTTGCTGTTTCTTCCATATGCCACATTTGGTACCCGCTTATCGGCAATGGGCCCCCGTAGAATAGATTGCGTTCTCCTGCTGAGAAGATGAGGGAATCGGTATGACCAGTTGTAGGAATGCGCTGAATCTGTTGCTGGACCTGAGAGATTTGCAGCGGTTCTGATGTCAGCCAGATCAGTTGTTGTGAGGGGTCAAAAGCCGGCTGCAAATGTAGTGGACTTGTTATCCACGTTGTGACGGCAGGTATAACCTGTTTCTTTTCCAGTTCCGTCAGGTTGAAAGATTGCGTTTGCTTTTCAAAGTTTGTCTCGATCCGCTCTAAGACAGCATCCGGCAATAAATCTCCATTGGATGCATCGATGTATAAGGCCGCATCATGTATACGTTCCACTTTCCAATATGCCAAAAGGGGGAAAGCATAATGACGTGTGAGCTTCCCGCCTGAGGCTTGTAATGTGCTCAAACTTAAGTCTTGTCGCTCTAGAGCTTGTCCCAGTAACTCGTTATTATACAGGGTTTGTTCACCCTTGCCATACTCGCTAAGGATGAGCTCTCCTTGTGAAGTTACGGAGATAATCATATATCCAATAGGTTTGTCCTGAACGCTAGCCTGCACAAACCAGCCATGGGTACCTGGCCCTAACGGATAATAATCAAACTTGGCAGCGAGCCAATCCGGATCAGACGTGCCCAGTGCATTGGCCTGTTGTTGTGCATATTGCTCTACAGCGGCCGGCGCCAATCTGTTATCGGGTACAGCTGCATGAGTTGTCGGCCAGAACGGGAAAAGGGCGAACCCAATGATCACACATAGGAAGAGATATACAGGCTTCCCATACCTTTCTCGTTCTGTCGTAAAACATTTTTTCAAGATATACACCTTCTTCCTGACTTTAATTGTAGAGGAGAGACGATGCAAAGGTTGCTGCAACCTGTCGGTTCGCCAGTCATGAATAAACACTACTTTTGCCAGCATTTGCAGGAAAAGTAGTGTCTTCGTCTATCTTAAATGAAACATGCCGCTGCTGATGGCGGTGACTTTCACCTTGGGATCATATTGCCAGATCATCTCGGTTCGCCTTGTCTCATATTGCAATTTCATCGCTTCACGATCCATGATTGCTTGTTTGGCTTTTTCTTGTTCGGGTTCATCCTGATCTGGCGCCTCCAAAACGGCTGGTTCGGCAGCCAGTTCTATGTCATCCCGTGTTGGCTGCAATAATAGGCCACGAACCCGATTATGGCCAGATGGAGCTGGGACAGCCTTAACTTCAGCTGACGTCTGGATATTTGAACCCTTTGATGAGGATTTCGATTTAGTACGAACGGTGTCTACTTCGGTCACCTCAGGCATATCTTCACGTAGCACAGCTTCATAGTATGCATCAACCACATCAAGTTCGAGTTGCAGACGTTCCTTGGCTTTTTCCGCCCAGCTATAATCGAGCCTACTTAAATGTTGGGTGAGATGTGATTCGAGTGCAGCCCCTGCATCAGCGAGCGAAATTTTGGGTGCTTGGGCATGCATATTTTCAGCCAGTCTTGGACTGAGGTCACGACGGCTCAACTTACTGCCAAACTTCTCGATAATTTCACCCGAACGTAATGAAATACCAAGGAAGTGTAATTCCTCCCGTTTCAGATCACAGGAAAACTCTACTTTAAAACAAACCCCGAGCCACGGTTCATACACGGCCGGAACTGTGGCTCTTATCTGGCGTTTGGCTGCCTGTTCAAACAAGTTAACAAAGGCACCACCTTCACGAGCTGCCTCAAAAATCTGTTGCAGTCTGCGACTGCCATATACGATATCTTCCCGAAGGATGCGTCCAGGGCCGAGCTGCGGCATCGAAGGTGTAATGCCAAAATAACGTCCAAGAATCGTGTCTTTCGATGCACCAGGATTTGCTTCAGGGGACACTTGAACAGGCTCTGCGGCTTCCAACATTTGCTGATAAGCCTCCGGGTCAAAAACAAATGTAAATGACATTGTCTCTGGCTCCACTCCGACACGCTCCACAAATCCCCAGTAATATGGACGGTTCGTTAATGCCTTGTCAGCTTGAGGTGATAGTTTAACGGTTACATGAGCAGGTGAGCGTTCCATGATCTGACAATCCAGAGCTTCCAGATAGGTCAGGACGTAAGCCTGGATCTCATGCGGTGACATCGTCATGGATCAGTGGCCTCCTTTGTGAAGATCAAGTTTGGTGATTAAAGGCACCTCGTCAGCAACTTCGCGCTGAATCGTGTTTAGCGACTGTCCGAGCGAGTCCATTTTACGGCGAATATCCTCTTCGTCCTGCGATTCCAGCATAATTTTGTATAGACTTTTTTCAATAGATTCCTTTTTCTCGAGCCGTTCCAGAATAACGTCCAGTCCGCCGATGACCATCTCAAACATATTTATTTTCTCATGCAGCAGATTCAGGATATGCTCTTCGATTGTGCCTTTGGTAGACAGGTTGAAAATGTTAACGTCATTCTGTTGCCCGAGTCGGTGCACCCTGCCAATCCTCTGCTCTACCCGCATCGGGTTCCATGGCAGATCAAAGTTGATCATGTGATGACAGAATTGCAGGTTGATGCCCTCACCGCCAGCTTCCGTTGCAATCATTGCCTGTACACGCCCGCGGAAGAGATCCATCATCCAGTCTTTTTTGCCGCGGTTCATCCCGCCCCGATAGGGAACAGCCGTCAGGCCGTTATTGCGAAAATAGTTCAGTAAATATTCCTGAGTTGCCCGGTACTCCGTGAAAATAATGACTTTCTCATTCATATCACGAATCAATTCCATCGTCTTTTCGGCTTTTGTATTTTCTTTGATTGCCTTGATATGTGCGACGAGCTCCCAGATTTTATCCCTCAGCGGAGAATCAAAAGGTAGCTTCTTCGACAGATTCACGAGCGTCACAAACACGGCGTCCCTGCTGCTGCAGACTTCCCGTTGTAACGTGACGAGCGAGAGCATACTGCTAAGATTCCCGCCAGCTTCCTGGTACTGATCTTTGACAAACGAGGTCACTCCGTCATAGAGCGCCTGCTCTTCGGGGGAGAGTTGCAGATCCACATTAGAGACGTTGCGCTTCGTAAATTGCACGGGACCTTCGCCACGCCTGTTGCGGATCATGACTTTGGACAGCTCATCTTTGAGTTGTGCCTGATTTTTGGGAACACGTTTATCCACAACAAAGTTGGCTGCAAAATCGCCTTGACGACCCAGTTGACCAGGCTTCAGCAGGTTGATTAGATTGAAGAGCTCACTCATGTCGTTCTGCACAGGTGTAGCGGTGAGCAACAGACAGTATTTTTTACGCAATTGCAGCATGAATTGATAATTAGTTGTTTTTTTGTTTTTCAGTTTATGTGCTTCGTCAATGATGATCATGTCATAGTCCATACTCAGCAGCATATCCTTGTGCGGATCTCGCTTGGCAGTGTCCATAGAGGCAACAACGACGTCATTTTGCCACGAATAAGCTTTTTTCTGAGCAACTGCAGGAATGCCAAATTTGGAATTGAGTTCACGTACCCATTGCAATACAAGCGAGGCGGGGACAAGAATTAACACTTTCGATACCAGACCGCGAACCATATATTCTTTCAAAATAAGGCCTGCTTCAATCGTTTTGCCCAGACCCACCTCGTCAGCCAGAATGGCTCGGCCGGACATTTCAAATAATACTTTACGTGCCGTATCCATCTGGTGAGGAAGCGGAGTAAGATCCTGTAAGTGTTTCAGACATTGAATTTCGTCAAAGTTTGGAATGAGATTCGTTTCTTCCGCCTGAATACCCAGTTGAAAGAGTCGGTAATCCCCCCAAGGCCCGCCTTTGTCCAAACGAGATTCAAGCTGATCCAGCCAGCTTCGATCAAACTCAAGAGGAACAGGTAACTCAGCTACAGGTTGATTCATATGATGCGGATGTTTCCGGTTCATGATGCTTCCTCTCCGTTCGTGTGTTATTCGTAGGTAATAGTATGGACGAAGGAAGGCAAGTTCATAACCTGCATCAGAGAATCTATGAACTAAATCACATAGAAAATCAATATATAGTGTAATATAGTGATTATAAATCACTACATGTAGTATGTTGGCATAAATTATTCTCAGTGATAGCATTTAATCTAAAATGAACGGTTTATTCGGGGAGGTTGATTGCAGAGATGGCATCCAACAATACAGGAACGAACCAACAAGTGAAGTATCATGAGAACAAACAAAAGCTGGAAGGGCTCAGCGAGAAAATATTTCTGGATCGGTATGCATGGAAGAATGCCGATTCAAATCATGCAAAAGTCGGAGATGTTGTACTTGTATTAACGAAAGATGATCCCAAGTTTCCGGTGAAGGAAGTCGGTGAGATTGTTGAACGGCAAGGACAACAGGTTAAAGTGCGGACACGTAGCGATATCATCATAGAGACCGATGTGGAAAAGTTGACTCTTACAATAGAGAAAACACCGGAAGAAATGTGGGATCGTCTTGCCCGAGCGATGGCATCTGTTGAATCGACACCTGAACAACAGGCTGTTTGGGAGAAAAAGTTCCGCTCGGTGCTGGATGACTGGAAACTGGTTCCCGGTGGACGCATTGCTGCTGGTGCAGGGGCTAGTGATGAATTAACGCTGTTTAACTGTTATGTCATTCCTTCTCCGCAAGACAGCCGGGGCGGCATCATGAAGACGTTGACCGAAATGACCGAAATTATGGCTCGCGGTGGTGGCGTCGGAATCAATCTGTCTTCCCTTCGTCCTCGGCGGGCTGTGGTGAAAGGTGTGAACGGGTCGTCCAGCGGATCGGTATCCTGGGGCGGTTTGTTCAGTTATACGACGGGGCTTATCGAACAAGGCGGCAGCCGACGTGGCGCCCTGATGTTAATGATGAATGATTGGCATCCGGATGTGCTGGATTTTATTACGGTTAAACAAACGATGGGGCAGGTGACGAATGCCAATCTGTCCGTTTGCGTAAGCAATGCGTTTATGGAGGCTGTCAAGCAGGACGGGGATTGGGAGCTTGTTTTTCCCGATACCAGTGACCCGGACTATGATACGCAGTGGGATGGTGATCTTACTAAATGGAAAGAGGCAGGCCGTAACGTTATTCCGTATCGTACCGTCAAAGCACGTGATATATGGCATACGATTATTGAATCCGCTTGGAAATCAGCCGAACCTGGTGTGGTTTTTATGGAGTATTACAACCAGATGTCGAACAGCTGGTATTTTAATCCGATCATCTGTACAAATCCTTGCTTCCATCCTAAAACAAGAATAGCTACCCAATATGGACTTATAACAATTGAAGATCTGTATAGAAGAAAAACAGGAGAGTTTTTTATGGTAGGTACGGATAATCGACTTATCGAAAAGGCCAAAGTTGTTGGCGGTCGTTCATACGAAATACCTGGATTACAGATGAGATCAGCAACAGTATTTCCAACTGGAAAGAAAGAGACCATTAAAATACATCTACAAAATGGAATTGAAATTAGTGTGACTCCTGAGCATCAGTTGTACACTAATTTTGGGTGGAAACAAGCCAAGAACCTAGACTCTGAAGACTATGTTTATATTCAGTCAGCTGAAGGTGGATTTGCAGAAGAAGATCAACTTGGAGAGGAATGGGGATTATTTTTAGGGTGGTTAATTGGTGATGGATGGGTTTCTGCTCGTGGGGAAGTAGGCATGGTTTTTGGAGCTGACGATGAAGAGGTGATACCGCATCTTATAGATGTCGGTGAGAAAATATCAGGAATAAGGGCAAAGATCTATCAAAGAACAAATGGAACAAAACAAGTTTACTGGTGGAGGAAAAACTTAGTTTCACAACTAGCAAGTATTGGAGTAACTTCAGCAAAAGGACCGGAGAAAGTGGTTCCCGAGTTGATATTTACATCCTCGAAAAAAACAGTGAAAGCTTTTTTACAAGCTTTGTTTAGCGCTGATGGTACTGTATATGAAAGAGATGAAATGCATCGAACAGCAAGATTAACTTCTAGCTCTAAAAAGTTGTTACAAGGTGTTCAGTTGCTGTTATTGAATTATGGAATCAATAGTTCAATTTATGCTCGACCTAAATCTTCACAATCTTTATTCAATTACACAACAAAAGGTGGAGAATTTAGGACTTACCAGAGTAAGGGTTTCTACGAGTTGATAATATCAGGTAACAATCTACTTTGCTTCAAAGAAAAAATAGGTTTTAAATATGTTACGAGGAAACAACAGGCTCTAGAGCGAATTGCAAGACCATCAAGAAAGTCAGAAAAGTTTATGTCGAGAGTGAAGAAATTGGAAAAAGGGGAATACGTCACTGTATATGATATAACAGAGCCAGTTACACATTCCTTGATTGCTGGTGGAGTTGTGGCTCATAATTGCGGGGAACAGGGCCTTCCAGGCTGGGGAGTATGTAACTTGTCGGCGATCAATTTGTCCAAATTTTATGATGAAACAAACCACGATGTGGCGTGGGAAGAGCTGGCGGAAACGACGCGCATTTCGGCCAGATTTTTGGATAATGTGATTGACGCGACGCCGTATCATTTTGAAGAAAATCGATTAAATCAGCAGCGTGAACGCCGGGTGGGGCTTGGCACCATGGGACTTGCTGAGCTGATGATCAAACTACGTATCCGCTATGGCAGTCTGGAATCGCTCGATTTTCTCGATAAACTGTATGGATTTATGGCCAAGGAAGCCTATCTCGCTTCAGCGCAGATTGCCGCGGAGAAAGGGGCATTCCCGGCGTTTGAGGCAGAACCTTATTTGCAGAGTGGATTTATGAGACAGATGACGACAACGTACCCGGAGGTTGGGGAGGCGATCCGTGAAAAAGGAATTCGTAACGTGACGCTGATTACTCAGGCGCCTACAGGAAGTACCGGAACGATGGTGGGCACATCGACTGGCATTGAGCCCTATTTTGCTTTTAAGTATTTTCGCCAGAGCCGTCTTGGGTATGATGAACAGTTTGTGCCGATTGCCGAGGAGTGGCTGGAGCAACATCCTGGCGAGTCCTTACCGGATTATTATGTGACGGCGATGGATCTCTCGGCCGAGAATCATATTCGCGTGCAAGCTGCCATTCAGAAGTGGGTGGACAGTTCAATCTCGAAAACGGCAAATTGTCCGGCTGATTTTACGGTACAGGATACAGCAGAGCTATATGAGTTAGCCTTTGATCTGGGTTGTAAAGGGGTGACCATTTACCGGGACGGTAGCAGAGATGTTCAGGTACTTTCTACTTCGAAGAAAGAAAACACCTCAGCTATTGAGGAGCAGAATACGGATAAAGAGGAATTCAACAGCCTGGCAGCTGAGTCCGTTTCGGTAGCAAGCTCGGTGTATGCAAAGCGAGAGTCAAGCTTGCCAGACTTGGGAGAACAGACTACGGGTGTGGTGGATAAACAATATAAACGCCGCCCACAAGTATTGCGCGGAGCAACGTATAAGATGCATACGCCGTTCGGCATGGCTTACATTACGATTAATGATCTGGATGGAACACCGTGTGAGATTTTCCTCAACGTAGGTAAGGCAGGCTCGGACGTGTTTGCGATGGCGGAGGCACTGGGCCGGGTATGCTCTCTATTCCTGCGATATGGTGATCATGGCCATAAGGTGGAGTTGCTTATCAAACATCTGAAAGGCATCGGAGGTTCAGGGGCCATTGGTTTTGGAGCTAATCGTGTGGAATCCATTGCGGATGCTGTCGCGAAAGCGTTGGAAAGCCATGTTCAGATGAATGAGGATATTGGAGTGAAGAATCCGAACAGTACTAACCCTGTGAACAGCAGCAACAATACAAAGGGAGTTCTGCTTAACACGCAGGAAACTACCCCAAACTTGGTCGATGCAGGAGGTGAGGGGCAAAAAGCTTTTATCCAATCCATCGACTTATGCCCTTCATGCGGCTCGGCGTCCTTGATCAATGTGGAAGGATGTAAAACATGCAGTAACTGCGGATACAGCAGGTGTAATTAAGCTATTCCAGAACAATCTGGAATAAATTATTGCTCTAATGAGCCTGAACAGGGATTTCAACCTAAAAAGCGTACAGACGAAGTGCTGATTTACCAGCACTTCGTTTTTGTGTTGCTAGGCTTCTATTGAACTGCCTAGACGTCGATAGGTCTCTTTAGTCAACGGTGTACATTGAATCTAGTTTCATCTGAAATATTTAATCATTAGAAATCCCTTTACTCTTAAATATGTTAAAATAAGGACGTCATGCTTACAAATCTAGACAAATGAGGCATAAGTTCCGTTCAAGTTCATGTTCGTCAACAGGTGCTGGACGAATGAAGGAGGTAGAATCTATCGTGAATAACCATTGGAAAAAGTACTTGTTTTTGTTTGCTGTGATCGTACCGATCTCCGTAATTACCATTTTTTCGCTCCCATATCACCATCGATATATTGCAGTAGTTATATTCCCAGCTCTATTCTGGGTGCTCTACTATTCATGGATTGCATTAGAAAGAAAACGAGATCGTTAGTGAGGGATGGTGAGAAATTGACAATGAAGACACTGTTAACATTAAAAGAAGCTTCCAAGAAATATGGTGAGCGAGAAATTTTAACAGATATTTCGCTTACGATTAATCAAGGAGATTGTATTATTTTAAGAGGAAATAATGGTTCGGGGAAAAGTACGATGCTCCGAATGGTGAGTGGATTAATTCCATTAACGTCGGGTCAAAGGTTGCTTGATCATACGAATCTAGTGATTGGATATACCCCTGATCGAATATCTAAACTAAGGATGACTTCAACGGAGTATTTGACACACATGGGGAGAATATCGGGTATGACTGGGAAAGAACTGAAAGACCGCATCAGGGAGTTGCATGATTTTTTTCGTCTTGAACAAAGTGCTCATTTGAAGATGAGTCATTTTTCGAAAGGCATGTTGCAAAAAACAAATGTAATGCAAGCTATGATCAAGAGGCCAGACCTCCTAGTATTAGATGAGCCTTTCTCAGGATTGGATGAAGAATCAACGGGGCATTTGCTTCATTCTCTGAAGAAAATTAAGGATGAAGGGACATCGATTTTGGCAGCTGTTCATGATCCATTATTAGCAAGTCAATTGGAAAGCAACATATACTGGATTCATCAAGGAAGACTAAGCGAGGAGATTATAAATACGTCTTCTGAACAAAAGGGAGTATATTTTGAACTGGAAGGCAGCCTAGATGTAGAGGTTGTTAATCATCTTCTTGAACGTTTCCCCGATATTACATATAAAAGAAGCAAAAATGGTTATATGGTCATGAATTTTATGTATAAAGATTATAGTAGCTTTTTACCCGAATTCATAAATAACGGCGGAGAGATTGTTAGCTTAACAAGAAAGGAGCTAGGCTCATGATCTCATTACTGTCATATTTACATACCTGTTTCATACGTTCATATCGTTATGGTCCAGCTACTTTTGTATTTTTTATGGGGATCATTTTCGTATATAGTGTCGTTCCTAATCCAGTAATGGCTAGTTATGCATTCTCAACAACCTTTATTTTTATTATTTCTGCTGTCATTTGTTATACGTTGATTGATATGGAAACGACAAATCAGGAATCGGTGACGGTATTGCATAGTGGCAGTTTAATAAAACTTTATCTTGCAAAATTGTTGTATTGCTGGCTTTTTACTATTCCACTAGCTCTGTATGCCGTTTCTTTTCCAGCCATTTTTCAAAAGTTTGATCGAAATCCAAGTGTTGAGGAGTTAGGCATGGCCCTGATCTATCATTTGGTTTCATCTTGGCTGGGAGTCGCATTAGCCTGTTGGTTTAGTTCTAAGTTTATTCGTTCCCGCGTAATGTCCTTTTTGATGTTGAGTGTGCTGATTGTTATTACACTTTCTGTGCAAGGTATAGAAAATGTGTTGCCAGACGGATTTAAATCAATGATCGTGCTGTTGCCTCCTCTAAATAGTACAATAAATGTGTTAGTTAATTATGATGCACAAACGCTACTCAAGAAGCTATTGGTGACCATTGCACCGATCGTATATGGTGCGATTACAACCGTTATATTTCTTTCCATGATTCATAAACGCAAGCTGGATTCAACGCATTGATACTTCCATCCATCCTACCTCTAGAGTCCTAGGAAGGAAGAAGCAATTATGAGCAAAACTTTCAATCCACTCTGAGATAGGTTTATAATGGATAGTGGCTGCTGAGCAAGTCGGCAGCTTTTTTCTATTTGAAAGACTCAGGTAATTATGTCCAGTCGATGAAAAGCACTATATTAAACATTAATTATAGAGTATGATTTTACAGCTGGTTGTGCTGGTAGGAAAGGTTACATCGGCTTAATGAGTTTGTAATTATTCTTGTAAATTATAAATCTGGTTTCAGTCGTATAATGCTAATCGTAATCGTGAACTCACGAAAAAATATAGTTTATATTCACATTTGATACAACTAAATCTATAGGCAATTCGTCTTCTTTATGTTGTAAATGAAAGATGGAAGGTGCAATACGTATGTTAATAACAACCAGAATGACCGAATTTTTCAGGATGCCCCGATCTCGATGGATGTGGACTCGCAGTAACAAGGAGGGGTGCACATGTCACAATCAGTGAAACGAAAGAGGCATATGAATGGATTGGATGGCTTGCGAGCCATCGCGGTACTTGGCGTGATTGCTTATCATTTAAATTTAGATTTTATTCCGGGCGGGTTGCTCGGTGTAGGTATATTTTTTGTTCTGTCAGGCTACTTGATTACAGATATTTTGTTATCCCAGTGGCGGGAACATGGTCGAATTGCATTAGGAGATTTCTGGTTAAGGCGGTTTAGGCGCCTGTTGCCTGGCATGCTAACGATGACGGCGGTTGTGATGCTCTGGCTGTTATGCACAGACTCATCCCGGCTTGCTTCACTCAAAGGGGATATCTTATCCGGTGTTACGTACATAAGTAATTGGTGGTATATCTTTCACCATGTTTCGTATTTTGAAAGTTTCGGGCCCCCATCCCCTTTTGGACATTTCTGGTCACTGGCTGTCGAGGAACAGTTCTATCTGATCTGGCCTCTTCTGTTAATCGCAGCGATTATGTTGTTCAAAAGAAAAGGATGGCTCGTCGTGTTCATCATTGTTGCAGCTGAACTGTCAGCTGGCGCAATGGCCATCATATATAACCCGGATTTGGATCCAAGCCGTGTATATTATGGAACAGATACCCGTGCATTTGCATTGCTTGCGGGAGCAGCGCTAGCTGTAGTCTGGCCGAGTCGCAAGTTGTCCGCAACACTGCCTGGGGTGAACAAGCTTGTATTGGATGCAGTGGGAGTTGCTGCCCTAGCGGTGTTGATCTATATGATGCTGAATACCAGTGAATACGATTCGTTCCTGTATCGGGGCGGGATGGTACTGCAAGCGATTGCCGCGACAATACTGGTGGCCGTCCTCGCGCATCCTTCGTCTTTCTTGGCACGCCTCATTGGGGCAAAACCATTGCGCTGGATTGGTGAACGTTCGTATGGAATGTATCTGTGGCATTATCCCATCATTGTTCTGACCAGTCCTGCTGTAGATACTGGCGGTGCACATCCTGTGCGTATGCTGCTACAGGTAGCGGCAACAGTTGTGTTTGCGTCCATGTCACTAAAATATATTGAAAACCCGATCCGGTATAATGGATTTCGCGAATCCTTGTCTAAATTGTGGGGAAAAGGGCGCATATCCCTCGTTCCCCGGCATGTGTGGTGGAAACGGACAGGTCTTCTAATGACGTTGCTGTTATTATGTTATACCGTGTCACAGATGGTGCTGCCCGCAGCGGCCAATTCAGATTCTCATTCGGTATCTATGTCTACCGTGTTTAATGGAGAGAAGTCTGCTGAAGAAAAGGGGCAGGATGTTGTACCGACTACAACAAAACCTTCGGATTCCGGGAAAAAGAATCAAGCATCTCAGTCAGGGCCTGAATCAGGGTCTGATGCGAAAACGAATGGAAATAACAAGGCTGGAGCTGGATCTGCAGAAGGGTCGAAACTAACTAAACCTGGAGACTCTTCCAATGAAGACGGGGATCAGGACAAGACGTCCGAGAATCAACCTGATTCCAATTCGTCTACTTCTGGCAACGAAGAAACAGATCCGTCGGCTTCAAAACCAGATGATGGCACAAAGGATGCAACCGATTCAGGTGAAGAAAACACACCTCCAGCACCCGTCGTAAAGAACGGAAAAATCCAATACACGGTTATTGGAGACTCGGTTATTTTGGATGCCAAGCCATATCTCGAGCAGAGTATATCCGGTGTGTATGTCGATGGCCATGTTGGTCGTCAGATGTGGCAAGCTGGGGATGTGCTGAAGGATCTGAAGCATAACAAGCAAATGGGCAGCCAGGTGGTGCTAGAGCTTGGAACTAATGGTGCATTTAACTCCAAAAATTTAAAAGCTGTGCTGGATGGCTTGAAGGATAAAACCCGGGTATACCTTGTCACAGTACGTGTGCCGCGTCCTTGGGAACGAACGGTCAATAAGGCTCTGACGGATGCAGCCTCCAGTTACAGTAATGTTTCTCTGATTGACTGGAATCAGGCGAGTGAAGGTCATGACGAATATTTCGAAAAAGACGGAGTGCATCTGACCACAGAAGGTTCTGAAGCTTTTGCAGCTCTGGTGAAAAGCAGCCTTCGATAACACGTTGATAGACGGAAGGAATCTAATTCGAACTTATCTTGTATTTTAACTTTTAGTGTAACGTTATGCGTGTATCCAATAGAGTATTATTCCATCTTTAAAGTCTCTCCCTGACAGGAATGTGATTGAAGTTATGCTGACTTCATGACGTTGTCCTGGGAGAGATTTTTTTGATATACGGGCGGGAACCGATATTATTCACCCCTGCATCCGTGGATCGTCACCTTACGCTATGGTAGCGTTACCATTTACAATACAGGTATCCAATGCTCAAGGGGGAGTATAACGATGTGGAAAAAGTGGTTTTCAGGCATGCTAGCATTAGGTTTATTTGCAGTTATTCTGGCGGGGTGCACAAGCGGTGACTCAGCCGAATCAGGTAGTGGGAAAGACAAAGTCTCCGTGACCATCTGGCATAACTGGACCGGACAGGACGCCAAAGCGGTGGCGATGCGGAAGATTATTGAGGATTTCCGCACGGCACATCCAGAGATTGAAGTGGTGGATGAAGGCTTGCCTACGGACGGTCTCAAAACAAGACTGCGTACGGTTGCTGCAGCCAACGAGATGCCGGATCTATTCGTTATGTGGCCTGATGCGATGACGAAGGAGTTCGTAAAAGGAGATTTGTTGCAGCCAATCAATACAGAACTTGATGCGAAGCCGGAATGGAAAGACAATTTTATTCCGAATGCGTTGGATGGATACACGGTAGATGGAAATATTTATTCCGTTCCGATGAATCTGGCGCCCAGCTCTTTTATTTATTACAACGAGGCGCTCTTCAAAGAACATAACGTAAAGATTCCTGAAACTTGGGCTGAATTGGAGCAGGCGGTTGCTTCGTTTAACGAAAAAGGAATCATTCCGATGGCGCTAGGCAACAAAACGAACTGGGTCGCCCAGTCTACCATTTTCAGTACGCTGGCTGACCGGGTGACGGGGACAGACTGGTTTTTGAAAGCCGTAGCTCAGGATGGCGCAAGTTTCACTGATCCGCAATTTGTTGAAGCGCTGAAGAAAATGCAGGAGCTTGGAAACATGAAGGCTTTTCAGGACGGATTCAACAGTATTGATGAAACCCAGATGATGCAGCTTTATTTTCAAGGGAAAACTGCGATGGTCATGAATGGCGGGTGGGCGCTCGCCAACCTCGTTAACAATGCACCGGAAGAAGTGCTAAACAATACACATATTACGATTCTGCCCCCTGTTGAGGGTGGCAAAGGTGAACCGAGAACAACATCAGGAGTCGTTGGAACGGGTCTTGGTGTCAGCAAAAAGCTGAGTGGTGCTCAAAAAGAGGCCGCGATGGAGCTATTCTACGCACTGGCTGGTCCGGAAGGTCAGAAAGCTACGCTGGATAGCAGCACACTGGTGAGCTACAAGATTGATCTGGATAAGTCCAAAGCGCATCCGCTATTCGTGGAACTGTACGATCTGATGCAGGAAGTGAAAATTACGCCGGTATACGATTCCAAGCTGGGATCGGCTACGGTTGAGGTGATTAATAATGGTTTGCAGGAGCTGCTAATGGACGGCAAAGCGGAGGATATTGCAGGCAGAATTCAGGCAGCGCAAGCGAATGCAATGAATCAATAGATTGCTTCCTGCTTTTGACTACTGATTTGATTAACGAAAGCAAAGTTCATTCCCCTTCCCGGCAGGGGAGGGTTTTTTAGATAGTGGTTAAAGTCCAATGATGGACAGAAGAGAATGGCAATAACGAGGGGAAGTGAACCGATTGAACGCATTGCAAAGTCGGCGTTTCATTATGCTGGGGCTTGCTCCGGCTGTCATCATTTATGCATTGTTTGTGTTTGTACCGGTTGTATGGTCTGCATATTACGGCTTTTTCAACTGGTCTGGCATTGGAGCATCGACGTATATTGGCCTGGGTAACTATGTGGAAATCTGGAATGACACGATCTTCTGGCGCGCTTTGAAAAATAACGTCATATTTGTGCTGGCGTCGGTGTTTGGTCAGATTCCATTAGCACTTATGCTGGCAGTTATGTTACACAAGAGCAACCCGCTCCAGCGCTTTCTGCGCTCGGCTGTATTTCTGCCGATGGTATTGTCAACCGTGGTTATCGGGATGATCTGGCAGTATATTTATCATCCCCAGATCGGTATTCTCAACTTCCTGCTGGATGCACTCGGGCTGGAGAGCTGGAAGCTGCAGTGGCTTTCGGATGCGAAGATCGCGATATTTTCTCTTGTGCCACCCTTGCTCTGGAGTTTTGTTGGATTATATCTGATTATTTTTATCTCAGCTTTGCAGAACATTCCGGGAGAAATTCATGACGCGGCCAAAATCGATGGAGCTTCGGGGGTCCGCAAACTGGTGTCGATCTCTCTGCCAATGATATGGGGTACGGTACAAGTCGCGATAATCTTATGTATTTCGGGCAGTCTGAAGTCCTTTGATCTCGTCTACATTATGACCAAGGGCGGACCGGCTCACGCGACGGAACTGCTTGCAACGTACATGTATAACTCGACGTTTACAACGTACCGATATGGTTTCGGTAGTGCGATCTCTACAACGATTGTTTTGATTTCCTTGCTGCTCATTGGAACAAGTCAATGGGTGACTAGCCAGAAACGTAAAGAAAACCGATAGAAAGGAGGCATGTTTATGCAAGTAACACCTGTGTCTATGACAACACGACGAGGCCGCGCAGGACATCCCGTTCGCCGGATGCGCAGCGGAATCGTTTGGACGCTGCTGACGGTCTATGGTATTTTAACATTGTATCCGTTTTATTGGCTCGTGATTAGTGCGTTCAAAACGAATGAGGATTTCTACAGCAGGCCCTTTGGTCTGCCGGCTCACTGGAATGTAGCCAATTTCACTAATGCTTGGGAAAGTTCGAAGCTCGGAACTGCCTTCGGCAATTCACTAACGGTATCGATTGGCTCGCTGATCCTGACGCTATTTATAGCGGCGCTGGCTTCGTTCATTCTGGCACGATTTCAGTTTCGCTGGAAAGGGCTCATCATGACGTTTTTCGTTGTAGGGCTGCTCATTCCAATCCACAGTACACTTGTTCCGTTATTTATTCTGATGAAACAGATGTCCTTGCTGAATACGTATTGGGCATTAATTCTGCCGTATACTGCGTTTGCATTACCTACAGCGATCTTTGTACTTACAGCGTATCTGGTCAGCATTCCGCGTGATATTGAGGAAGCGGCGTTCATGGATGGAACGGGACTATGGGGGCTTTTCACCCGAATTATGCTTCCGATGTCGCTGCCAGCACTCTCCACCGTGACCATTTTGAGTTTCCTGCATGCGTGGAATGATTTTTCTTTTGCCCTTGTATTTATTAATAAAACCGGATTGAAAACGTTACCGCTTGCCATTGCGAACTTTGCAGACGGATATCAGACTGATTATGGTCTAACGCTTGCTGCCATGACTCTATCTGTGATTCCTACCATTATTGTATATCTGATTTTTCAGGAACAGGTCATGAAGGGAATGACAGCAGGTGCAGTCAAAGGGTAAGCGAAAGCGTATCCAAAGGAGGAACAGAGTTGGTTCGCTGGCTTACATCTTCACTACAGCGCAAGCTGTCCGTAGTTGTTACAGCTTCAATGATTGTGCCGCTACTGGCGCTTGGACTGTTTGCTTTCCTGTTTTCTTCACGCCTTACGGAGGAAAAAACGAAACTGTCGGGGATGGATACGTTGAAACAAGTGGAGGCGAATCTTCGTTATATGCTCCAGGATGCTGAGAATTTATCCATTTTCCTCATTGGAGAACGGGATATACAGCAGTATTTAAGCGGTGATGAGGACCATGAACGGGATCGCTTGGACATTTTGGGCAGAATGACGAATCTGGCTGCATCCAAAAAATACATTGCGAACATTGCCATTTATCCTGGACGTTTTGACGCTGCGTTATCAACAGCCACTTGGTATGAGGTGCAAGGGACAAATCTGTTTTACCCTACGTTTCCTAGCGGAAATGCAGATAAAAGATGGACGGGGGTGTACCCTGTCCGCAATTATGCAGGCATTCAGAATGTTATTACTTTGATTCGGCCCATCCGCAGTATTCACGATTATCGTCCGATCGGCTGGCTCACCATTAGCTTAAATGAAAAAATTATCTCTAAAGGATGGCCGGCACTTGGACTAGGCAGAGGAGAAGGCAGACTGGAATTGATCGGCAGTACAGGAGAGGTGCTGTCCTCCATGGATAAATCCCGGCTTGGGCTTCATATGTCCGATCTCGAACCAGGACTCATCACACGCATTCAGAAGGGATATAGCGGAACGACTACGTATGGTGATAAAGAGTTAAAACGTACAGTTCTCTATTACCCTGAGGAATTGACGGGCTGGACGCTTGTTGGAACGGTTCCTTACGAACAATACCAGTCGGAGAATAGTTATATTTTAATTTTGACAGCAATTGCAGTTGCGTTGTCAGCATTAATCAGTGGCGGCCTGGTCTGGTTCACGGTTCGTAGGGTTACGAGGCCGTTGCTCTTATTAACTAGACATCTGTCTCGAATTGACCCGAAGCGTCCATTGCCCTTATTTCGATCAGAGAGTGATGATGAGATTGGCAAGTTGGGCGAGAGTTACAATCTGCTTGGTGCACATATCGAGTTGCTGAAGGAAGAGATTATCCGCGGTGAAGCTCGTAAAAAAGAAGCCGATCTGCGTGTACTCCAGGCACAGATTAATCCTCATTTTCTATATAACACACTCTCTTCCATTCACTGGATTGCGTTGATGTCCAAAGAAAATCGAATTGCGGAAATGGTGGAGGGACTGAGTGATTTTCTACGCATTAGTTTGAATAAAGGGCAAGATTATTGCCCGGTTGCTCAAGAAATTGCGCATATCCAGCATTATGTGAGGGTACAGTCGATTCGTTTTCCGGATCAGTTCGTGTTGCATTATATTGTTGACCCTGCGCTGGAACGGCAAATGATGCTGAAGCTTCTTTTACAACCATTAGTGGAGAATGCAATGATTCACGGGATTCAGCAGGCGGGAAGACAAGGGACTATCACGATCATGATTCAGAAGGATGCGGTGGTTGAGCGAATGAATATTCTGGTGCTGGACGATGGTGCAGGAATGGCTCCAGATCAGCTGGAGCGTTTGAGGGCAAACCTTGTTCCTACGGATGAGGGAAACATGCTTTCATCTGGCAATCATCCGCAAGAAAATGGAAAAGGGGAGAAACTGCAATTGCAGCATACGTTGTCTGATGGAGGGTATGGTCTCCGTAATGTGAACGAAAGACTGCTGCTCCATTATGGAACGGATGCGCTGCTTGAAGTGGACAGTAGAGAGGGCGGGGGTACCCGGATTTCGTTCTCCATTCCAATCCTGGAGGAATCGCCATGAGATTATTAATCGTTGATGACGAAGTAATTATACGCACTGGGCTCGCAAGCGTGATTGCCTGGCATGAACTTGGTATTGAACTCTTACAACCTGCTGCTTCGGCAGAAGAGGCATTGACACGCCTAGTCGAGGGACGTCCGCATATTCTGATGACCGATATCCGGATGAGCGGTAAGTCTGGACTGGAGCTAGCGGAAGAAGCATTGCACTTGCTTCCAGAGCTGGAGGTCATTATTTTATCAGGTTACGATGATTTCTCTTACGCCCAGCAGGCTATTCGTAATGGGGTCACAGACTATTTGCTGAAAACGAGTAAACCGGAAGAAATCATCAAAACGGTGTTGCAAGCCAAAGCAAGAATTACCGAACGGTGGGCAGAGAAGTCGCGCGAAGGACAATGGTTGCGTGAGAACCGGGAAAGACAGTTTGCCGGGTGGGTAATCGAAGGCAATATCGATTCGGTGAATTGTCCAGCCTTTTTGATGTTTGGCGAGGAAACAGAGTTGCCCCATCAACCCATGCGTCATGGTAGTGATGGCGATCTGTCTATGAGCAGACAAGTTGTTTTGATTCATGCCGAGGGCTGGGGGCGTTCTTCGGATGCGTTGCTCCGGTTCGCTGTTCAAAATATGTTGGAAGACGTTCTAGCCGGAGCGATTGCTCAGATTGAGAAGCAACATATAGTCTGCGTCCTGCCTTATGCTTCTGACATGGGCGTAAGCGTATATAGACTTGAGGATGGGTTAAGACGAGTGGAACAATGGTTAAAGTGTTCGCTTCGAGCAGCGACAGGTGAGCCTGTTGATTACGCCACCGAACTGCACCATAGCTATCAAACGGCGCTTGCAGCTTTTCGCCACCGCGGGCTAATTGAAGCTAAAGTGTGGAGATATGAAGAAATCAGCGCCAGACAAGGCGGCAAAACGGTTCTGACACACGAAGAGGAAACAACTCTCGGTACGTTGCTACTGGACAATGATCCGGTCACTCTCACCACATGGATACGTGAACTGATGACGAGACTGATTGCTGAACCTGACGTCACACCAGCATCCTATGCAGCCTGCCTGAACTCGGCAGTTATCGCGGGACACCGCTGGCTTGCCAGGACACTACAGGCGATTGGAAGAGAACAACCTGCCCGGCTTGAACCTTGGACCCCTCAACCGGATAAGACATATACAGAGATAGGGGATGAACTGTTTCATCATCTGTATGATCTGATGCAAGCATATCACAGCCGTATGGGACAAGGTCAGGCCGCACATGTGCAAAAAGCGATCGGTTATATTGAAACCTCACTGACACAGGATATCAGCTTGCAGCAGGTGGCTGGGCAAGTTCATTTGCATCCCGGACATCTCAGTGAGTTGTTTAAAAAAGAAATGGGCGTAACCTTTGGCGACTTTGTTACGGATATGCGAATTAGACGGGCGATGGACATGCTCGCAGTATCCCCAGCAAAAGTGAGTGAAATCGCTGCAATGAGTGGTTACGAGGATGTGAAGTATTTTAGCAGACTGTTCAAAAAACATACAGGCAAGACTCCGAGTGAATACCGGGAGCAGGCACTTGTTTACAAATCTTCAGGCAGCTAGACGGAAGGAGCGGGAGTATAATGGTAAACGTTTGTCGTTCCACTCAGGATTTATCAGGACAGTGGAGAATACAGCATTATGAGGTTGGAGAGAAGCGAGCAATGGATGTCGCCGCTGCAGCACTGGATGACCGATTCTGGATTGGCGCGGCGGTGCCAGGTGACGTTCATGGGGCACTTGCAGAGCGCGGTATTATTGATCCTCCGTATTTTGGACATAACGATGCCAAGAGTCGCTGGATTGAGCAGAAAGAATGGTGGTATCGCACCACCTTTAATCTGGATTTGGATGTATCACCCGAGGAGCGTATTGAATTAGTGTTTGAAGGTTTGGACACGTTTGCTACGGTGTATGTCAATGGACATGAGGTTGGAGAAACGGCTAATATGCTAATGACTCACACATTGGATGTGACCTGTCTGGTGCGAAGCGGCTGGAATGCCATTGCGGTGCGGTTTGATCCGCTTCATCTTCATCATCGTGATAAGGAGACGTTCGACTGGTCTTCGTACACGAAAGAACGCCCTTGGCTGCGTAAAGCAGCAATGAATTTTGGCTGGGACTGGGGGCCGCGCATCGTTACATTGGGCATCTGGGGAGCTGTACGCTTGGAGCGCTACACGGTTGCCAAGCTGCAGAATGTGTACGCCCGAACGAAGTCTGTGAGTGAGAAACAGGCCCAAGTCCAAGTCACGGCAAATGTACAATCGGTTCTTTCTTTCCGTAGCAGGCATAAACGGACACAGCCTGTTGTCACCACTTGTGATATTCGCCTTCTAAATGACACTGGGGATGTTGTGGCAAGTTCTGCCTCATTATCTGTGACTGAGGGGAAAGCAGAGACGGTGTTAAACGTGCTTCATCCCCGCTTATGGTGGACTCATGATCTGGGTGAACCCTATCTGTACAACCTGGAAGTTACGTTGTATGCGGATGGCATAGCTGTGGATCGTTATTACCAGCCTTATGGCATAAGGATGATTGAACTGGCGCTGCATAATGAACAGGGAGAGGGGCGCTTTGCTTTTATACTGAACGGAGTCAAAATCTACGCCAAGGGAGCAAACTGGATACCTGCCGATCAACTGATTGGAACAATTCCGAGCTCACGATACCGTGAACTTGTCGAGTTGTCTGTAGAAGCACATATGAATATGTTGCGGGTGTGGGCAGGGGGTATCTATGAGAAAGATGTCTTTTATGATGAGTGTGACCGGCAAGGGGTGCTCGTATGGCAGGATTTTGCGTTTGCCAATGCGTTGTTCCCGGATTTCAATCGTGACTTCATGCACAATGTACAGCAGGAGGTTGAGAATAACGTCCTTCGTTTACGCAACCGTGCTTCTCTAGCGATCTGGTGTGGTAACAACGAAATCGATTGGTTGTATGACATGAAGACGGCGAGCGGTGATATCACGAGTCCATTCTACGGGGAGCATATCTACCACGAGCTGATCCCTGAGGCTTTGGAGCGGCTTGATCCGTCTCGTCCATATTGGCCTTCTTCACCTTATGGCGGAAACCATGGACAGGATGCGAATGATCCGGATACAGGGGATCGGCATAACTGGCAGGTGTGGCATGGTTCTGTATACCCGAGGAAAGAAGGAGAAGTACCGGTGCTGGATTACAGCATTGAAGGGGTTACGTTTAAAAATTACAAAAAGGATCATGCGTTGTTCAGTAGCGAATTTGGCATGCATGCTTCGGCTAATCGGTACACGCTGGAGAAAAACATGCCTGCCGGCCAGTTTTACTGGGGTAGTCCCGAAATGGCCTATCGCAACAAGGATACCAATCATCAGAAAGGCATTCTGTTGATGGAAGGGTACACGGGTATTCCTCAGAATATAGAGGAATACATGAACTTTTCCATGCTGACACAAGCAGAGGGACTGCGCTATGGTATTGAACATTTTAGACGAATCAATGATCGTAACAGCGGCGCTCTGGTATGGCAACTAAACGACAGCTGGCCGGGTACAAGCTGGTCGATGATTGATTATGAACTGCTGCCTAAGGCCTCCTTTTATTATGCAAAAACGTTCTTTCATCCTGTGCTACTGTCACTGGAGCATGAGCCGGGACAACCGCTAGCCTTATGGATCGTTAACGATACACAGGATGAAGTAGCGGGACAACTTCGGCTGCATGTTTATGATCTTCATGGAGAGAGGTTGCATTCCACCATATATGAAGTGAAGATTCCTGCTCAATCTTCGATGCAGATCGAAACATTGGAGGAGGCCGAAGTACTCGGGACAAAACAGGCGGAAGAAGTGATGGTAGAACTACAGGCCGAAGGGTTTAATGCGCCGATGAATCGTTACTTTTTGCGTGACCCTAAAGATATCGCGCTGCCACAGTGCAAGCTCGGCGTTCATGTGAACGAAGAGGAACAATCGGTTACCGTTACTGCGAGTGGTGCCATTGCACGAATGGTGAAGATGGAACTGCCTCTAGGACGAATTCGATTCAGTGATAACTATTTTGATCTGCTTCCAGGAGAGAGTAGAATGGTAACGATTCGGCATCCAGAGATCAAAAGTTTGCCACTCACAGAGCTGAGGGTAAGTGCAATGAATGGTATTGAGATTTGAAACCGGTGTAAGCCTCCTACGTAGAGTAGTATACGATTGTACATTCCGACAACATTGAAATATGTAACATGAGAGGAGGATGTACACACAATGTCTTTTGTGTTTTTTCCCGGAATCTTCATATTTCTATTGATTATGATTCTGATGGTTATTTTTATCGTTTATGTTATCCGTAAGGGTAAAAAGTTGTTTCGTCGAATCGATAGTCTGGAAAAAGCCGTATATGATCAGGCGAACCTGTCGTCCAACACGAAGTATGGTGAGCCACATCCCGATCAAGCTGTTCTCGATAAGCCTGCAGAGCAAGGTAAACCTCATAGATAAGTCTGAAGCCATGATAGCCCGTAAGGGACTAACATGGCTTCTTCACTTGGTTTAAACCTATACTGTGCATCCTGATCTTTAATTACCGGAAGGATTCATAACGCTGCTGAAAAGAGGACTCCATCTCCACTTGGCGTGACAACTGTTGCTGTACTTTGGAGCCGCGAATGGCTTGCAACTGCTGCAGCACATCGGTAGATTTGAACTCGTCCTCTGCCAATTGCAAGAGTAGCTCAGAGAGAGTATCGGCATCCTCTAACGCAGCATTCAAGCCAAACGCTCCTGTTGGCGTCATCGTATGAGCAGCATCCCCAATAAGCACGACATTGTCATCGGTCCACTTGGGGCTATAACTGCTCTCAACGGACAGCAAAACGAAGTCACTCCAGTCCTTAATATTTGCGGCGACAGAATCGGCAAGACAAGGGAAGGCGGCTACCAGTTTACCTACAAAAGGAGCAAAGGGCTGTTTACGGAGCTGGGTATATCCTCCTTCGGGAATGTTCCATCCAATCTGTACATAACCGCCGTATTGTGAAAATAACGCGAGCTGCTGACCATCCATGCTTGCCATGCGAACCGCAGGTTCCCATCCTGAGGGTGCAGGGATGCGTGCCCATAACAGATCATACCCGTGCTTGCGTATCTCGGGTACAAGACCGGCATGTTTGCGAACTGCTGAATATCTGCCGTCAGCACCAATAACGACCGATGCTCGGATGGAGGCAGGAACACCATTTTGGCGCACGTTAATGCCAGCAACACGACCACTCTTGTCCCGAAGCAAACCGGTCATGACTGTATTAAAGCGAACCTGATATAACGGGCTTAGCGCTTCAGTCTGGGACGTAATCGCTTCGAGAAGATGATCTTGTGGTACGTGCACGCCAACATGATGCTCCCCTTTGCTTGGATCGGGATTAATGGTATGGATGATGTTTCCTTCTTCCCAATATTGAATCTGCTCCAGATGCAATAAGCCCTGCTCTTGAATGTGGGAATATAATCCGTGTTTGTTCAAAACAGCTTCGCCGTCTGCATTCAGCAGTTCTCCACGGAACGATTTATGCAGATGAGGCTGTCGCTCAATGAGTAATGTGGAGATGCCTTTCCGGTTCAGCAGATATGAAAGCAAGGCGCCTCCCGGCCCTGCCCCGACGATACATACATCTGTATGACTGATATCGCTCGTTTGAGGTTTCATCGATTTCATGTGCATTATTCCCTTGCTATATAATGGTAGAGATATATGGATGACAATTGTTTACTTTATGATAACAAATTTATTTAAATCATTAAGTAACTAAAAGTAACTTAAAGGATATACGTTATTATAAACAAAGTGTTCCTTATATACAATAGGCCAAATTCAAATTTTTTATTATTACAAAGAGTTGAATCCAGTTGCTAACCAGGAAACCTCGTTTTTTTCACAACCAAATGTGTGTAAATATGTTACAATATAAGGCAGGTTATGATGAAAGGCAGGAGGAACGGATATGAGCCCGAATACGGAGCGAAACTCGCAATTGGCAAACGTTGATCAATTGATGGAGGCCTTCTTCAGATATAAAAATAAAGTATTGGATCAGCAGCAAAAGTCGGAAACGAACTGCAAACTGAATCCAACGAAAATCCATATATTAGGTATGATTTTACGTGAAAAGCGCTGCATGGCTGTTGATGTAGCACGTCAGCTCAGTCTGTCATCCGGAGCCACAACCATTGTGCTTAATCAACTGGAAAGCGAGAACCTCATTCAACGGGAACGCAGCGAGGAAGATCGCAGAATCGTGTGGTTATCCTTAACCGAAGAGGGAGAGCAATTAACCAGATCATTGAATGCCAACCGCGGTCGTATGACTTGGGAATTGTTACAAGCACTGACGGAGGAGGAGCAGCAGTTAATGCTGGGCATGCTCAAGAAAATAGAAATGAAGCTGCTGGAAGATATGAAATCTTTCGAGCAGACGTACCGTTAATGCATATGACACCTGAAGACGTCAGTCCTCATCTATTCGTCCCACTACCGGGCATGAATTTGTGAAGACTGGCGTTTTACGTGTTACAGCAGTGCTTATAGATGAAAGCGGGATACATGATCGGTCAGGCCTTCCTGGATAAGAATATCTTTCTGTCTGCTGCCCATTAAGTCGAAATGGGGGAAGGGTTGTCTCCGATGAATGTAACGTGGGTCTAAACCGTGTTCGTTGCACCATTTTTCCAGGCGATTCAGGTCGGCGCAGCCTACTTTGGTAACACTGGTGATGCCAGGAAATCTGGAATCGATCCAGAAATGAGTGAGATAGGCAATCTCCCCGCGAGCGACACGTTCTTTCCATACTGCAAGTTCTTGCCGTTTAATGCCAAAAGCCATAGTTGAACGTTCCTTTCTAACAGAGTATGTCTTTCACATATTGTACATCTTATATATGAACTCGATCAAAAATGTTTTGGCACGATGCGTATCAGCTCCATTGAATTGGGTAAATGAATATGAAAACTTTGTTATAAACAACTATGCTTTTGATAAAATAAGGCATCATGAACGATTTGCGACTTATAAAGCGGAAAGGGTTGTCAACATGGAACTATTCATCGCGGTACTTGTATTGCTGGGACTGATCGGTTTATCTAACGTGCTGAACCGGTTCGTACCTTTTATCCCCATTCCGCTTATTCAGATTGCACTGGGGGTAGGTGTTGCTTTACTGCCAGCTGGCGTGCATCTGCCACTGAATCCAGAATTGTTTTTTGTGCTATTTATCGCTCCTTTACTGTATAACGATGGGAAAAGAACACCGAGAAACGAGCTATGGAATCTTAGAGCGCCAATTCTTCTGCTCGCGCTCGGGCTGGTATTTGTTACGGTTGCTGTTGCCGGATATGCCATACACTGGCTGATCCCGACCATTCCACTGCCTGCCGCATTTGCACTTGCGGCCATTCTGTCTCCGACAGATGCAGTGGCTGTAGGTGCTATGGCTGGACGTGTGCATCTGCCCAAAAGTATACATAGACTTCTTGAAGGCGAAGCGTTAATGAATGACGCTTCGGGGCTGGTCGCATTTAAATTTGCCATCGCGGCGACGGTTACGGGTGTTTTTTCACTTGCCCAAGCAACGGTTAGTTTCATTATAATCGCTGCAGGAGGTCTGCTCGCAGGTGCATTAATGTCCTTCCTGTTCATCCGAGTGGGCATGTGGATCCGCAGACTGGGTATGGAAGATGTAACGATACATATGCTGCTTCAGATTCTGACTCCATTTGTGATCTATCTGGTGAGCGAAGAGATTGGGGTCTCCGGCATTCTGGCGGTCGTTGCAGGCGGGATCATTCATGCGATTGAACGTGACCGGGCCGAATCGGTTCAAATTAAGATGCAGGTGGTATCTGCGAGCACATGGTCTGTTATTTTATTTATTTTGAACGGCCTGGTGTTTGTTATTCTAGGTGTGCAGGTTCCGGATGTGCTGAGTAAGATCTTTGTGAACGTGTCATTTAATAACTTCGAAGTGTTGGGGTATGTATTGCTGATCTCAGTACTACTTGTTCTACTTCGTTTCCTGTGGATTTATTTGTTCTGGCAAGTTAATGAATGGCTGCGTCCCAAGTCCACTATTGGCAAACCTCGCTTCAAGGAAATGACTATCCTCTCCTTATCGGGAGTCAGAGGTGCGGTAACGTTGGCTGGAGCATTTTCAATTCCATTTGTTCTACAGGATGGTTCACCGTTTCCCGAGCGAGATTTGATTATTTTTCTGGCAGCTGGCGTCATTTTGTTCTCTTTGGTTGCTGCGAGTGTGTTGTTACCTGTGTTAGCCAAGGACGATGGAAAATCCTCCGAGGAAAACACACCACATAAGTCTGAACGGAAAGCACAAGACATTATGCTGAATGCCGCCATTCGAGCGGTCAAATCCGAGATGAACGAAGAAAATAAAGCCGCTGCACTGGCCGTTGTATCCGACCTGTCCAAATATATCAAACAGGTAACAGGGCAACTTAGCATAGATAATCGTAAAGTATTGCAGAAACAGGAAACAGCGATCAATTTGATCGCTACTCGGGCGGAGCGCAGAGAAATTGAAGTGATGATGGACGAAAATGCCCTTGGCCCCGAAGCGGCTTTCAAATGTGATAACTGGCTGGATCGCAAGGAGATGATGCTCTCCAACCGGACGAACACCCAGCTACTGGCGTCGCTTAATGAAATCGGACGAATGCTCAGTCAATTATTCACCAACCGTTCCAGCAAACCAGAACAGCCCTTTATGCTTGAAAATGCAGAACTGTTCCGCAAAGTAAAGCTGCGTACATCCCAGGCAGCGATCAAGGCTATCCGGGCACAGATGAATGACACCAATCGTGTGGCGGCCCTCTCGGTCATCTCTAAATATGAACGGGTCATAGCGAAACTGCGTGCTTGGAATCAGGATAAGACGACTGAAGATCCGTTTAATCAGGATAAATTGGAACTTCAAATGGTAGCCATTCAGGAACAGCGAAATACAGTGCAGCAATTATATGAGAACGGGGAGATTACACGCGATGTTGCGGCCAAATTACGTCGTTATATCAATGATGTAGAAGCAACAGCTCTGAAAAATGATTAATCCTTATTAATCGATCATTCATGAGTTCACATGAATCGGGCAATGCTAACGGAGAGTTTGACGTATGAAAATCAAAGTGAGGATACGATATGACCCTGAAAGCCACCCGATTCATCGCATTGTTCATGCTGACCGGAATGATACTTAGCAGTTCGACAAGTTCAGTGTACGCCAAGCCGGTGCAGAAGAATCGTCAGTATTATGAAGAACGGGGCGAGATCGTGTGGGAAGTTCCCACGCAGGACAAATTGATCGCCCTGACTTTTGATGATGGACCAGACCCTGTTCAGACACCGCAAATTTTAGCTTTGCTCAAACAGTACCATGCAAAGGGAACTTTTTTCGTACTCGGGAAATGGGCAGAGAAATTTCCTGACATTGTCAGGCAGGAGCAGCTAGAAGGGCATGAGATCGCAAATCATACATTTGCACACACGTATGCCGTTCGCTCAACAAAAGCGGACAAATATATGAAAGACATGGAAGCAGCAGAGGCTTCAATTGTAAGTGCAGGTGCGCAGCGCCCATCGTTGTTCAGACCTCCTGGGGGGTATTACAACGATATGGTGATTCAGGCGGCTAAGCAAAAGGGGTACACCATCGTATTATGGTCTTGGCATCAAGATACCCGGGACTGGGCTTTACCAGGTGTTTCAGCCATTACGAAGAAAGTACTTAATAATGCACGTAATGGAGATATCGTTTTGTTTCATGACAAAGTAGAGAGCAAATCCCATACGATTGATGCATTGCGTACGATTTTGCCTAAACTGCAGGAGCAAGGGTTTCAGTTTGTTACCGTATCCGAACTTCTTGCTGTTAAAGCTCGTGAAGCTGCCAAGGATGGGATGTCGTCCTCTTTACCATAGAGACAGGACAAGTCTCAGTAAAGATGATCAGCAAGACATCCTTGCCAGTTGGCGGCAAACTGAGCTGAAAGCAAGAGCGCATAAATTTATGTGTATATTACAAATTACAAACAACCGCAGGACTCCTGAACTAATCATGGTCTGCGGTTGTTTGGCATGAAATTTTTCATGTAGGTACATTGGGGCTTGGTGAAGATGCAGCAAGCGTTTCGGAGAACAGTCACACGCTTTTGTTTTACAGTCGAAACGTCTACAATAGATTAAGTCTTTAGATTAGACCCGAATATAACATTAGAGAAGGTGAATGAATTGAATGGACAAAAGCGAGCTGACATCAGACCTGGCCTAGAGGTTGATATCGTACTGAAACAAGATCAATCCTCAGGCAAACTGACGAGAGGAATCGTCAAGGATTTGTTAACCAAATCTCCTTCACATCCCCATGGCATCAAAGTACGATTAACGAATGGTCAAGTGGGACGAGTGAAACAAGTGATATCCGCAGGCAATCCATCGCAATGAGTATGAAGGGCAGGCTCAATACTACAGATAAAGTGATGACACATCTGTCGACTGGTAATCAACGTCAGCAAGATGCTTGCCGTGTTTTGCAGGATAGCAGACTGCTAGCTATGCTTGCTCCTTACTTCGTGTACCCTGCGGGAACGGTACCGATTGATGTTGATCTTCCTGACAGTGACCTGGACGTGCTGTGTTATGTGCACGACCTGGATGCTTTTCAAGCAGCGATGAGAAGTCAACTGGAGGTTATTGCGCTTAACGGCAGAATACAGTGGATGTACGGAGTTGGCGATTCAGATCAGAAAGCATATGTTACATGTGAACTGAAATTGGGGTCATGGCCTGTTGAAATATTTGCCCAATCGGTGCCTATTGATCAGCAAAATGCTTACCTTCACATGCAAGTGGAATGGAGTTTGTTACAATTATGGGGAGAGGCGGGGCACCGCAAGATTCGCAGATTGAAACAAGCAGGATTGAAAACAGAGCCAGCTTTTGCCCATGTACTTGGGCTGGAAGGCAATCCTTATATAGCGATGCGCGATCTGGCTGAGCTGAAGGAGCAGGAACTATGGAACTTTGCCAGGTCACGCGTCACATTTTAGATGAGAAAGATCGCTACAATTGTAGTTACCGTTAATCCGAGTATAACCGGTTTCAGATTACGCCGTGCCAGCTCAAACGGGCTGACCCCGCATATGGCGGCTGCCGGAATTAGCGCCCACGGAATCAACGTTCCGCCTCCAACCCAGATGGCAGCTACTTGGCCCAGGGCGGTAAGTACCGGCGCCGAGTGTGCTGAACCTGCAAACATGGTAGCAATGGAGCCCACGAGGGAAATTCCCGAAAAGCCTGAGCCATCGAGGCCCGTCACAGCTCCAGTGACGGTCATTGTAATTGCCCCAACTGTTCCATTCATAGGTACAATCCCCGCAAGCGCAACGCCAAGATCATTGACGATTCCGTGTGATCCCTCAGGCAAAGGGTTTGCAAACAACTCCGTTATGGCAGCATCACCGAGATAAAAGAATGCGGCAATCGGAATGACCGGACCAAATACTTTGAATCCGAACTGGAATCCTTCGATAAGATAATTAGTCGTTTCCTCTGATCCGTTATGGCGGTGTGCGGCAATGGAAACAGCAATCAGAATAACGACAGCGGTTCCCCCGATTAGTGCCGTTGCATCCCCGCCCTGCAGGTTCAGCACAAACATCAGTACGACATCCAGTGCGAATAACAACGGAATGAGTACAGCGAAAGTTTTTCTAAGACGAAAAGGCATTGTTGGGACGGGTACAGGGGAATTGGGTTCTGACTGAAACTCAGACGCAGGTGATTGTGGTTGCTCAAGCTCCTGTTCCTTCCATTGATTGGATTTCATTTCTTTGCGAAGCATCCAGAAGGCGGTAAGGGTAGATACCGTGCCCATGACGACGACGAGAGGAACACTGGCAGCCATCACTGACGTAACCGGTATACCTGCTGCGTCGGCAGTAAGTTTGGGAGCACCTTGAATAATGTAATCCCCTGACAAGGCGATGCCATGCCCGAACAGGTTCATCGCGATGGCAGCTCCAATTGGAGGTAATCCTACCCGAACGGCTACGGGTAAAAGTACTGCTCCAATCAAGGCTACTGCAGGAGAGGGCCAGAAAAATAAAGATACGACCATCATGATGAGTCCAATGCCCCAGTATGCAGCTTGAGGCGTACGAATAAATCGGGTGAGCGGTGTGACCATGACTTCATTAATACCTGTTCGGATCAGAACACGACTCATCGCAACGATAATTGAAATGATAAAGATTGTACTTAACAATTCCTTTGTTGCGTAGATAAAGCTGTTGAAAACCCCGGTGACGGAGCCACTTAACGTTTCTGTTGCCAGAAGTCCGATGGTCATAATGCCTGCGACACAGATGATCGTTGTGTCTTTGCGACGAACCATGACGGCGATAATCAAGATAATAAAAGCCAAATAGACATAATGCAACGGGATGAGTTGAATATTTATCATCATAACAGCCTCCCTGTATCCCTGGTCATCGATCCTGGGAGTGCTATATCCTATGCATGTCAGCCCTAGGTGTTCGTGGAGGGAGGCGAGCAGGATTTTTTTTACATTCAGAGAATTATATGAGTGAAACGAAGCCTCACACGACAGAGCATATGACTATATCAAGTCACAAGAACGCACATCCTAGGGTCACCGGACCTGATAGACAACGTCAAACCGAGGTGATTACAATATACATGCCATCTTAAGGGAGAAATTAGAAAATTCAGCTCAGCCTGAATCAAAAGGACGTTAATGTATGAACTTGATCCGTTCATTGCGCTTTAAATTTATTGTGGGACTCACGCTAATCATGCTGCCGCTATTTATGCTGTTGTACTACAACAACGTGTACGCCATGAAGGTCGTGCGTGACAAGGTATCCCTTACCAATATGAATCATCTGGCCAAAAACGTGGAACAGAATGAGCGTGTATTACAGGAAACCAATCGATATTTATACAGCTTGGGCGAGCGTGACCCTGATATAATCTCCCTGTTTTTTCTTCAATACGGAAGTGGAGACTACACCATTGCCAAGCAGCGTATTATGAACAAATTTATGACCGATATCGGATTTTACAATCTCATCGATTCATTTTATCTGTATGATGCGGTGAATGATGACCTGTTGCTGGCGACCGCAGGTAATTATGATATTAAAAAATCGGTGGTACAGCGCAATATGCCTGCCCAGTTGCGGCAACTGGAGGGGGATATTCAGAAGCCGGAATGGAGCATTGTTCGCGGAGGATCTTTTAATGCGCTTGTGAAAACGGTACGGATTAATCAGCAGTTCTATGCCGGAGCGCTGGTTGATATGAATGCGCTGAATGATTCGCAACAGTTTGCTGAATCGGGGGACAGAGGCGGTGCGGTTATCGTTACACCTGATGGCAGAGCATTATCGGATTCTACATTGAATACCGGACAAATCAGGTTGGTAGCGGATCATTTGACCGGTTTGGAAAGTCCGTATCAGGTGATCTCCGAACGGGGGAGCGCGGCTCGTCAATATTTGATGGTTGGCATTCCTTCCGCAATGTCGGAGATGAACTATGTCGTGTTATTGCCAGAGGAAGATATGATGCGTAATCTGCCGTTTTTCCAGCAGATCATCAGACTGCTTCCGATCGGAGCAGCCGTTATTTTGATCACGTCCCTTTTTTTTCTGCGACAGCTTCTGTTTCGTCCGATGAACGCTCTGATTCGGGGAATGAGAAGGGTTAGCCGAGGGGAACTGGATGTGACGCTGGATGCGCCATCTTCGTCTGAATTGGAGTTTGTGACACGCAGCTTCAATCAGATGATTCAAGAGATTCAGCATCTGAAGATTGATGTGTATGAGGAGCAGCTGCGGACACGGGAAGCAGAATTCAAGCAATTGCAGATGCAGATTAATCCTCACTTTTACCTGAATTCTCTGAATATTATTCACAGCTTAGCCTCCCTGCAAAAACATGAACTCGTGCAGCAGATGGCAGGTCATCTGGCGGATTATTTCAGATCTAGCTTAAGAGCCGGCAAACGTGTGATTACTCTGGATGAAGAGATAGAGCACATTCGGCATTATCTTGAGATTCAGAAGCTGAGGTTCCCGAGCAAGCTCGATTTTGAACTCGATATTGGCGAGGACGTGGGGCAATATGTTCTGCCGCCGCTGACAATTCAGCCTTTTGTTGAAAATGCAATTATCCATGGTTTTCAACGCAGAATGCAGTCATTTGTAATTCGGATTACGGCCCGCCTGAAGGAAGCATCGGGCAGTCAGGCCGGAGGTGGCATGCTCCAGCTTCAAATTATGGACAATGGTGTAGGATTCGAATTAGTGCTGCTGGAGCAACTGCAACGGGGGGAATATGCCAAAGATCCCGGGGGGCAGCATATCGGAATATGGAATGTTGCCCATCGGTTGCTAGTGAAGTATGGCCCGGAGGCCAGGATAATGTTTGAAAATAGGATAGACGGAGGCGCTGCAGTAAACATATATCTGCCTGCTCAGACCGAAGAGCAAGAAGGGGGAAGTCATGCGGAACCTGTTAATCGTGGATGATGAAGTGTATGCCTTGCAGGCTATGCTGGAAGGGGTAGACTGGAAGGCGACCGGTATAGATCAGGTATTCGGAGCATGTGATGTCGAGGAAGCAAGGCAAGTCATTCGAACCCATGCCATCGACATTTTGATTTGTGATATCGAAATGCCCGGGGAAACGGGACTCGACCTGCAGAGCTGGGTATTGAAGCATGACCCCGGCATCCTGACGATTTTTCTGACAGGTCATGCGTTGTTCGATTATGCCCAGACCGCCATCAAACTGAACAGCTTTGATTATCTGTTGAAACCTGCTCCCGCTGACCAACTCCTCAAAGTCGTTACACGGGCATTGGAGAAGATCAGCGACGGAGAGCAGCGCACCCGCACCAACGAAGTTTACGAAACCGTATACAACCGGTGGAAAACACATAAACCTTTACTGACGGAACGATTTTGGAAAGATGCGGTGTCCCAGAGAAGCACCCTCACACCACAGCGACTACAGCAACTGGCTGAACTATACGGTGCAGAGATTGATCCCGAGGTGCGTGTACTGCCCATCGTAATTTCCGTTGAAGAGTGGGTGCGTGAATTTAATCTGCGCGATGAAGAGGTGCTGGAATATGCTCTGCGCAATGCAGCCAGAGAAATACTGCTCGGCGATAAGCCAGGTGAGGTGTTTCAGGATCACAGCGGGTTAAATATTGTGCTCGCTTACGAACAAGATGGCGTTATCCTTGCTGCAAGTGAAGCGGAACAGCGCTGCCAGCGTTATATTCAGGAGTGTGGCACATACTTCTATTGCCGTTTGTCCTGTTATGTCGGTGCACCTGTATCTGTAATCGAACTGCAAGGTATGTTAAATGATCTCATGGATATGGAGCGGCGCAACATTAAAGAGCTGGAAGAGGTTTTTGTTTACGATGAGCGAGATCGGGGTCAAGAAGACCGGTTTTTGCCTATTCCATGGTTCTCGGAGCTGTCTATCCTTTTTGAAACAGGTAAAGTAGAAGATTTGCGGGAACGCGTGGATGAAATCTTCGAGTTGCTTGCTGCCCAGGAGGGCTTATCTCCAGAGATACTGCGCCTCTACTTCCATGCCATGCTGCACGTTGTCTACCCACTGCTGCATCAGAAAAATGTGTCCATCCGCAGCTTGTACCCGGGAGAACGAGAACCGGAAGAAACGGTGGTTACAAGGTCATTGCCGCAGTTAAAACAGTGGACACTTGATCTCATTGATCGCGTCATTCCGATATTGTACCCGGACGATCATAATCCGATGTCGATTGTGGATCAGTTATGTATCTACATTGAGAACCATATTGGTGAAGAGCTGATGCGCGAGGAACTGGCTGCTTTTGCCGGATTTAACCCGGCTTATCTGTCCCGGTTGTTCCGTAAAGAGAAGGGAATGTCCCTGTCCGAATTCATTCTTCAACGCAGAGTAGCTATGGCGAAAACGCTTCTGTCTCAATCCACCGTCAAGGTGACGGATATCGCGGGTAAAGTCGGATATTATAACTACTCTCATTTTACGAAAATGTTCAAAAAATGCACCGGCATTACGCCGCAGGAGTTTCGCAAACAATCCAGAACCGTGTAATCAGGCGCAGCATGCTGCGCTTTTTGTTTGTTTTTTATGGGATGAAAGTCATAATTTGATAACTGAATAGGTCACCACAGCAGATAGAGGACTTGATCGCCCCGCCGTATACTTGAACCACAGGAGGCGCACGGAGCTTCATCCTGAGGAAGAATTCAAGAGGAGTGAGGGAGAACACGTTATGAAGACACAACCCCAAGCGGGTAAGGGCGTACGGATATCGGAGATACCGGAAGGCACGGTTCGAAAGCGCAAGTCCGTGTTGTACAATCTTGGCAAGTACAAGGTGCTTTACCTGATGTTTTTGCCAGGCATTCTGTTTTTGCTGGTAAACAATTATATGCCGATGTTCGGCGTTCTGATCGCATTCAAAAATGTAAACTACGCGGATGGAATATGGGGAAGCCCGTGGAGCGGGTGGGATAATTTTAAATACCTGTTCTCCACTAGCGATGCATGGGAGATTACGCGAAACACCCTTGCATACAACACCGTGTTTATTGCACTCAATCTTACTGTCGGTGTAGGACTCGCCATTTTGCTTAATGAGGTTAAAAACAAAGCGATGTCCAAACTGTATCAGTCGCTGATGTTGCTACCTTATTTTCTATCGATGATCGTAGTTAGTTATCTCGTTTTGGCTTTCCTCGGCAAGGACTCGGGATTTATGAACTCGACGATACTGCAAATGTTCGGAGGGCAACCGATTGACTGGTACTCTGAACCGAAGTATTGGCCGTACATCCTGCCGCTTGTGAATACATGGAAAAATATCGGTTATTATGCCGTCATTTATCTGGCCGCTGTAGTGGGAATTGACGAAGAATATTATGAAGCGGCTGTGCTGGATGGTGCATCCAAGTGGCATCAGATTCGCTTTATCACCATTCCATTCTTGATCCCGTTGATTGTCATTATGACACTGCTTCAGATTGGTCGTATCTTCTATGCAGACTTCAGCTTGTTCTATCAGGTTCCGCTGGAATCAGGCGCGCTGTTCCCTGTAACCAACGTACTTGATACGTATGTATATCGGACATTCCTCATAGGTGGAGACATCGGGATGTCATCTGCGGCAGGTCTATATCAAGCGATTGTCGGATTTGTACTGGTGCTGGTGTCCAACACTATCGTCAGACGGATCGACAAAGATAATGCATTATTTTGAGAGGAGGCAAGTCAGTTGTGAAAACACGTGATCCATTAGCTGTATCCAAGCGTTCCGCAGCCGTCATTCATTTCATGTTTCTATTCTATGCCATTGCCTGTATCGTGCCGATCATACTGGTCTTCGCCATCTCTTTCTCGGACGAGACAACGGTTATCGCCCATGGTTACAAGCTCATACCGGAGCAATTCAGCCTCACAGCCTATGAATTCCTGTTTAAAGATATGGATCAGATCATCCACTCTTACGGAATTTCTATCATTGTTACGGTTGTAGGTACGATTACAAGTGTGGCTTTGACTGCACTATATGCTTACCCGTTATCACGGAGAGATTTACCGTACCGCGGCTGGTTCGCCTTTTTCATCTTCTTCACGATGTTGTTTAACGGGGGGCTGGTTCCCTGGTATCTGGTGTACGTCAACGTGCTGGATTTGAAAAACTCGATCCTTGCCTTGATCTTGCCACTGCTCCTGTCACCATTCTTTGTACTTGTCATGCGTACGTTTTTTGCAAACTCCATTCCGGTATCCATTCTGGAATCGGCTCGTATTGACGGAGCAGGTGAATTGAAAACATTTTTGCGAATCGTACTGCCGCTTTCATTGCCTGTTATGGCAACCGTTGCGCTGTTCAGTACGCTGAACTACTGGAATGACTGGTACCTTAGTATGATTTTCATTTCGGATAACCGGACGATCAGCCTTCAGTACCTTATGTACCGAACGCTGCTCGATATTCAATATTTAACTACCAACTCCAACGTTTCTTCACAGATTTCGTCGCAGGGCGGGATTCTCAATCTGCCAAACAAAACGCTGCAAATGGCAATGGCTGTCGTTGGTATAGGTCCAATCGTACTGGCATATCCATTCTTCCAGCGTTACTTCATCAAAGGTCTGACGGTAGGTGCTGTGAAAGGATAACTCCGGCCGGTTAGGGAGTGAGTAGGATCAACCGAAGATAGACGAAAGGGCATATACAGATAGCTTACCGTTTATTAGGAATTGGGGCTAAACGGTGAAGGGTCCATCATATGAACAGGAGGGGTTCAATTGGTTCAAACATTAAAAGGTTGGTCACGTATGACGGCAGCGGCCATGGCGCTGGCACTGGTGCTTGCTGGCTGTTCGTCCGACAAGGGGAACACTGCAACACCGGGTGCTGAAGGCAGTACACCGAACACTAGCAATGAAAAGCCTTATGAGGTTTCCTTGTTCTATCCGGGAACACCACAGAAAGATGTGGCTCTTGTTGAAGCGGAAATCAATAAAAAGATGGAGCCGAAGATTGGAGCTACGATTAAAATCAATGCGGTGGACTGGGGACAGTGGGATAACAAGCTGAACCTGATGATCTCCTCCGGGGAAAAAGCAGACATTATTTTTACTGCTGCTTGGCAGAACTACACGGTAAACGTGGCGAAGGGGGCATTCCTGCCGCTGAATGATCTGCTGGATGCACATGGTCAGGATATCAAGAAAAATCTGGACCCAGCCTTCCTGGAAGGTTCTCAGGTGGATGGCGTCAACTATGGCGTACCAACGAACAAGGAACTTGCGGCAACACGCGGTGTGCTGGTACGCAAGGATCTGGCTGATAAATACAAATTGGATCTGACCGCAGTAAAAACATGGGCTGATCTGGAACCGCTGCTCAAAACCATTAAAGAGAACGAGCCGTCTGTTACTCCGTTCTACATGTCCAATACGAATGGGAACGGACTATTGGAAAATCTGGATTGGGATTACCTCGGTGATGCATCGGTACCTGGCGTAATCTCTAAGACTGCAGGTGAGACTACCGTACTGAACGAGGTGGAAACACCGGAGTTCAAAGAAGCAGCCGAGCTTGCACGTAAATGGTACCAAGCAGGCTACATCAACAGTGACGCAGCAACGTCCAATGTATTCCCGAAAGATCAGGCAAAAGCCGGAAAAGCCTTCATGTGGACGGATGGCATGAAGCCAGGTAAAGACAAGGAAGAAGAAGGGTATGTAGGACATCCGCTCACGCAAATTGAGATGACAAGTCCAACGATTACAACTGGCGATGCCTCTGGTGCGATGCTTGCAATCTCCCGTTCTTCTGAACAGCCGGAGAAAGCAATGCAAGTGATTAACTTACTTCACTCCGACAAAGAAATTAACAACTTGCTCAACTTCGGTATTGAAGGCAAACATTATGTAAAAGTAGAAGGTCAAGATAACATCATTAAGCTGCCTGACGGCGTAGATGCGAACAGTCGTACCTATAATCCAGGTGCACAATGGCAACTGGGTAACCAGTTCCTGAACTATCTGTGGGATAACGAAGATCCACAGAAATGGGAAAAGTTCAAAGAGTTTAACGCGAAAGGCGTAAAATCTCCTGCCCTTGGTTTCACGTTTAACAGCCAGTCGGTTAAAAACGAAATTGCGGCTGTAAATAACGTCAACAAACAATTTAAGCCGGGAATGACTTCGGGTGCTGTTGACCCGAACGAGATGATTCCGAAGTACTTGGAAAAATTGAAAGCGGCAGGTATTGATAAAATTATCGCGGCCAAACAGGAGCAATTGGATGCATTCCTGGCTAAAAAGTAAAAAAATGTTCTGACGAAGTAGTCCATCAAATTTACTTCATCTGGCAGGACACAAAAGGGACGTTATCGGTGAAAAACCGATAACTCCTTTTTTGTGTCTGGATTGTTAATCAAAAATAGGAAAAATATGATATAATCAGGGGGTTGATTAGGAGGTGTTTGTGTGTCGAGAACCAGGCTTGTGTTCTCAGGGGCTTTATTGCTGTTTGCCATCATCTTTACCTTTAAACATCATCTCGGTTTTTCAGTAGGCGATTCGTTGTTGTTATCCCTTGGCATTTCTCCTTATACCACATCTTATTTAAGTGGTGTACATATTACGATGTACTTTGGACTTGGCATGCTGGCTTGTGGATATTATCTTACACGCAAGGAAATTGTGTGTGATTTTCCACTCTTGGCAAAAACGTTGTGGATTGCTGTTCTGGTCGTTATATTCAGTTATTCTTTTATGACAGACAAGTTAATGTACGTAGTGAAATGGGGAGCAAAGGGCATGAGTAGCATATCTTATATCCAGAATGACAGTTCATGCACCTATGATGTGTCATCCAATGGACAAGCCTTGGCAAGCTGTGAATTGACGCTGAAAAACTACAGCAACTCAGCGGTTGTTGCCAAAGTTAAACCTGACTTGGCTGGAAGTTATCATAATCAGGATGATCCGCTGTCCAATTCCTTGAAGTCGGTTCGATTAGAGCCGATGCCAATAGAGATTGAGCCAAGGAAGACCTTCACTGGAAAACTTGAATTCTCTGGTGTAGCAGAATGTCCACTCGAAGTGAGGGGCAATTTGAAGGATATCGTACTAGATGTGGCAGTTGACGGGACAAATAGTGTTCTGGATGATGACATTCCTTAGTTCGTAATATACAAGACTCTAGTTTCAAGTACATAACAATATAATGAATCACTTACAGAAGTAAAACGTAGAGGGGAGTCATTGCCATACGAACGAAGCCGGCTTACCGCCGGTTTTTTTGTGTGCGGAAAGTTGAATTTAGTGCTGAAAAATTGGTTTTATCTCCTTTTCCATAGGGTTCATAACGCTTACTCTAAATAATGGAGTAATCTATTTATTTTCATGTCCAAGAAATAGATTGTATTTACAGCGGACTTGACTACAATTAATGTCACGATATTAAGTAGAAAATTAGATGAAGCGAGATGAAACTTCCATGTCATACCGGACAAATTTGTTTTCCAAGATGGTCATTTTAATTCTGATCATGCTTATTCCCGTTGTGCTTCTGTACTGGTATTCGAATCATAAAACAACAGCCGTACTAAGGGCAGAGCTTAACCGTTCGAACAGCAATCAGCTTGAATTCTTCCAAAATCAGGTCAATACCAATATTGAGTTGTTATCCTCATGGCCCAACTTGCTGATTCATGACCCCGATATTGCGAGTTTTCGGCGCATCTTTGCGGAGAGCCGTTATTTTGATCTGGATGCAATCAATCTCGTTAAGCGAATTCAGAACAAGTTGAGTATTCAGGAAAGCTCCTCTAACTGGGAAACCAAATTGTATCTGTACTCACCCTCCCTCGGCAGGGTGATCTCGGAGCGAGATGCTCGTACTTACGACAAGCAGGCTTTAAAAGAAAATATAATCTCCGGCTGGGACGTACACAAAATCAAAGATGGGGAAAATGATCGCTTCAAGTTCAGCTGGATCACCGTATCTCCTTATGGCATCGAGAATCCTGCGGAGAATGCAGAAACGATCATTAAGCTCGAATTTGACAGTGACAATATCCGGGATATGCTCGATAAATTCAAAGGCGATGGTAGACATGACCCGTTCTATTTTCGTGAAGGAACAGGGGTGATCTATAATCGGACATCAGACCACACGCTAACCAATCAATTAATTGAGGAATTATCCAGCCATGCACTGCAAGACGTGGAAAATCGTACGATTGTCATCGGGAATGAACCATACATGGTCAATTCTGTGAAATCGAGTACAACCGGCTGGTATTTGGTCGATTATATGCCACTGTCAGATATTTTGAAACCGATTCACCAGTCGAATCTCCTGTTTTATTCTGCGATGATCTGTCTGCTACTGATGAGTTGTATTGCTGCGTATTTGTTGTATGTGCAAGTTCAAGTGCCAGTGAAGCAACTGATTCGCGGTTTTCAGCGATTGAAGCAAGAGGATTACTCTGTTCGTATTGAGCCCAAAGGTCGTAATGAGTTCAGCTTTTTGTCCGAACGTTTTAATTCCATGGTGGAAAAGATACAGCAGCTGTTTGAACACGTATACTTGGAGCAGATCCATGTCCGGGAAGCCCGGTTAAAGCAGCTTCAGTCCCAGATTAACCCGCATTTCTTCTATAACTGTTTCTCGTTTATCACGAGTATGGCGAAGCTGAAGCGTGTCGATGCCGTTGTGGCCATGTCTCATAATCTGTCGAGGTACTACAGGTATACAACAAGACAGGAACGGGATGTTGTTCCGTTATCAGAAGAGATTGAATTTGTAACCAACTATCTGGAAATTCAACGTATGCGTATGGAACGCATCCACTATACGCTGCATTTGCCGGAAGATATGCTGCGGATCGAGGTACCGCCGCTAATCGTACAACCTCTAGTTGAAAACGCCGTTATCCATGGTATTGAAGCGGATGCCGAGGCTGGCGAGATCCGAGTGTCTGGTGAGCAACGTGACGGCACTATGTTTCTAGTTGTTGAAGATGATGGTCAAGGAATGACACAAGAAGCTCGCGAAGCGCTATTGATCAAACTTGCAGGCACGATGGATCAGGAGATGGGTTGCGGGTTATGGAATGTGAACCAGAGGCTTCAACTCAGGTATGGAGGGAAGGGCGGCATTGAGCTCTCAGCATCGGAGCTTGGGGGAGTGCGTGTGACCTTGTCATGGCCAGTGGAACAACAACCTCTGCTGGAGGACGAAGATTCAATATAAGTGGACGGGGGAGTGACTACATTGATTGATATATTGCTTGTTGATGATGAAACGTATGTAACGGAAAGTTTGGAGTTAACGATTCCTTGGGGGGAACTTGGAGTCACGACAGTGCTGCGTGCGGCATCCGGCAAGGAAGCACTGGAGATCATGGAGGAAAATGCAGTTGATATCGTCGTTACAGATATTCGTATGCCGGGTATGACAGGCCTTGATCTGATTTCGGAAGTAAACCGGCGCTGGCCTCATGTGCGCTGTATTCTGCTGACAGGGCACAGTGACTTTGACTATGCCAAAAAAGCAATTCAATTGCAGGCAACAGATTATATTTTAAAGCCTGTCAACGATGATGAGTTTATGAATTCAGTCTCAGCGGCGATTACCTCACTTCGGGATGAATGGGATGAGTTCGACAAGTATCATCGTCTGCTCTACAGCCGTAAATCCGATTACAAGATTTTAAGAGAGAATCTAATGCATGATTTGCTGCTCGGCCGAGTCATTTCATCAAAAGCTTTGCGTGAGCAGTTAGAACAATATGAGCTTCATATGGAGCCGGAGCAGCTTGCTGCGATGATGCTGATTCGCTTGGCTGGGCGTTTTGCAACCATGGATCAACAGTCGCTTGATCTGATGGATTTTGCTGTGGGGAATATCGCTGAGGAAGTACTGGGAGAGACGTACCATGTCTGGTTGAGTCGCGGGCCTCATGATTGTTTGGTTATGTTTCTCCAGAACCGGGAACTGCCAGAGCTATCCCGGTTAGGGAGCACTAACATGCAAGATGCAGTTGAGACCTTCCGTGAGCATGTCGTGCGTTACCTTCAAGGGGAGTTGTCCGTAGTTGTGACCCCGCCATTTCCTTTTCAGGATCTTACCAACGTTTATCGTAAAAGTTTGGGTTCACTTATCCTATCGGGGCCGGAAGAACACAAAATCATCTATATGGATATGGAAAACAACTTGAACAAACGTTCTGAAACTGATGCAACCCAAGCTCTAGAAGAGTTGTACAAGCCGCCTGTATTGCCTCAGTTGCTGGAGACCAAACAGTGGGAAGCGGCAGCTGCAAAATTGAATGCTGTTTTTGATGCAGCGGAGCAGGTTTGCCTGTCCAGAGAGCATGTGTATGAGATGTACTTGTCGGTTACTAATGCTTTTATGTATATTGCCCACAAACAGGGTCATTTGGTACACGAGATCGATCATGCGGGGTTTGATTTGTTGCTGGCACATCAGTTGATCCAATCCCCAGAGAAGCTACGTCGGTGGGCGATGGACATGCTGGCGAAACTGCAAGAGGAACTGTCCGATCAGGAGGGTGCACAAAGTCGCAGACATGTCATCAAACAGGTACAGGAACTGGTAACAAGAGACACCGGGCAAGACCTCTCCGTAAAAATGATTGCAGATAAGGTCTATTTACACCCAGTATACCTTTCGAAGATATATAAAGCAGAGACAGGCGAGGGTCTGGGCGATTATATGATTCGTATGCGTATGGAACGTGCACTGTATTTGCTCAAAAACACAAACAAAAAAATATATGAGATCACGAGTGAACTAGGGTATCAAAATCCGCAATATTTCAGCAAAATGTTCAAAAAACATTATGGATTGACACCGAATGAATTCCGGGATCAGACATAAATACAACATCATTCGAGCATATAGGTTGGCAAAGGTGCAGAAATCTTGATTTCGTATCATAGGCTGATGTACCTGACCCGTCCTATAATGAAAGGGTAACCAAAACGATTTAAGGGGGAACAACATGAGAGCGCAATCAACGAAAAAGAGATTCTTGTCGCTTCTCGCTACAACGCTGTGTCTGACGGTCGTGCTTGCAGGATGTTCGGGCGGCAATGAAAGCAAAGAGAGTGCAGCACCAAGCTCCACGGGAGCTCAGAATGAATACAAAGAAAAGTATGACCCGGCAGTAACGATTACGACAGCGTGGGGCATTGACCCGGAACTGAAATTCAAAAACGGCGAATCAATGGAAAATAACGTCGCTACCAAATGGGCGAAGGACAAATTCGGTATTGATATCAAATCCCTTTGGTCCGTAACCGATACGAACAGTGCATTCGCAACCAAACTTCGTTTGGCGATGTCTTCTGGTCAAGAAATGCCTGATATCGTTACGATCGGACAACCGGACAATCTGGTTGCTCAAGATTTGATTGACTCGGGTATGTATCAGGAAGTTGGACCGTTGTTCGATAAATATGCTTCAGACACATGGAAAAAAGCAATGGAGCAAGATCCAAACGTATGGAATCAATACAGCCGTGACGGTAAAAGAATGGGTATTCCCGTACTGGACTACGCTTACAACAACGACTACCTGCTCTGGATTCGTCAAGACTGGTTGGACAAGCTGAACATGAAAGCGCCAAAAACCATTGACGAGCTGGAAGCCGTGATGGAAGCGTTCAAAAATAAAAATCCGGATGGATTAGCTCCAGACAAAGTCACACCGCTGAGCATTGGTTTCAAGAAATCCATGAACACATGGATGGGGGATCCATCCTGGATCTTTGGCGCATATGGTACCTTACCGCAACAATGGAATGTGGGTGCAGATGGCAAGCTGGAGTATGGTTCGATTAACCCAGGTATGAAACAAGGTTTGACTAAGCTGAATGAATGGCTGACGAAAGGTTACATTCCTCAGGAAGCAGCGCTGTGGGATGAAAATAAAACGGCAGAACCGGCCGTTGCAGGTACAGCCGGCATCATTCCGGGTCCATACTGGATGAGTGGATGGCCACTGAACGATACGGTGAAAAACGTCCCAGGTGCCGTTTGGAAACCAATCGAGATCCCAAGTGGTCCTGATGGCAAAGCGATGCGCCATGGTACAGCATTTGTCAATGGTGTTACTTTGATCAAGAAAGATATGGCTCACCCGGAAGCATTCTTTACGTATCAAAATTATCTGTTTGATAATTATGCAGACCCGAAACCGGGAAGTGAATATGATAACGGTCTATTTGAAGGCTATGACTATCAATTAGATGCGAACGGGAAACAAAAACGGTATGAAGACATTGATGGCGGGCATGTCAACGTAGTACGTTATTTGCTCGTGCGTGATGGTGCCCGTATTCCGGATGCACAGATGAAAGCCTTGATGAATCTGGCCGATGGCAAAGAGCCGGAAACCAAGTTGGAAAAAGATGTTGCCGCAAACTATGGTAAAGAGACACCTAACGCAGCGAAAGTGTTGCTTGAACAGAAAGATATTTCTTTCAAAAACATGTTCACAGGGCCTACAACCAAAACAATGAAGTCCAAACTGGATTATCTCAACAAAATCGAGAACCAGACCTTTAATGAGATCATCTATGGCAAGAGCCCGGTCGATGCGTTTGATACCTTTGTTCAAACGTGGAAATCCGGTGGCGGTGATCAGGTCACTCAAGAAGTAAACGAGTGGTATGACGGTGTGAAAAAATAATCGGCTTTACGCAGAAAATGTAAAGCCAAAAGTAACGCACAGACGATAGAGGTCTGTGCGTTTTTTTCGTTTTTTGACGTAATGTAATTGTTGAAAAATCCCGTAAAACAAGGGCTTAACCGCTCCAAGAGTCCTTCTTTCCAGTACATGTCCAAAGTAGTTGCTTTTGTGCCATTTATATTGCTTTTATGCGCTGTTTGGAGGTGCTGGAAGGTTGATATAATTTGCTTATAGAGCCACTCAGGAAGTACTTGAGTAGGAAGAATTACAGGGGGAGCAATCATGAGAACTTTAAAACGAACTTGGCCATTCCACGTAATGCTGCTGCCAGCCATCATCTTTCTGATTATTTTCAGTTATGTGCCTATGGGCGGAATCGTTATGGCATTCCAGGACTACAAACCATGGCTTGGTATCAGTGGCTCGGATTGGATCGGGCTTGATAATTTTAGATATTTATTTGAACGAGAGGACAGCTTGCAAGTTATCTGGAATACGCTGATCATCGCTGTACTCAAGCTGATTTTTAACTTGTTTGTTCCGTTCGTGTTCGCCATTCTGTTGAATGAGGTTCGCAAGATGGCGATTCAGCGTACGATCCAGACGTTGGTATATTTACCTCACTTCTTGTCCTGGGTTATCCTGGGCGGGATTCTGCTTGATTTGTTGTCAACGGGGGGGCTCGTGAACCGGGTACTTGGTACATTTGGGCTTGGGCCATACTTCTTCCTTGGAGATAACAGTCTGTTCCGACCAACAATCATTGTGACGGATGTGTGGAAGGAATTCGGTTATAACATGATTGTTTTCCTAGCAGCTCTTGCTGGCATTAACCCGGCGTTGTATGAAGCTGCAGAGATTGATGGAGCAAACCGCTGGAAGCAAACGCTTCACATTACGATTCCATCTCTTGTACCTATGTTGATGGTCGTTGGAACCTTGGCTCTGGGTAACGTACTCAACGCAGGTTTCGATCAGATTTTCAACTTGTACAATCCGCTCGTATATCAATCAGGAGACATCATTGATACATTCGTATATCGCTCGGCTTTGGAAAATGGAGAGATGGGCTTTGCAACCGCGATTGGATTGTTCAAATCCGTCATCAGTATGGTTCTGATCCTCGTATCTTACAGCCTGGCCAAAAAATACGCCGGATACCGCATATTCTAATCGAATGAACACAGAAGGAAGGGACTACGATGTATCATAAATCACCATCATACCGCATTTTCAATGTCATCAATATCAGTTTTCTCATTCTGATTGCCATTATGTGTATTGTGCCAATGATCCATGTGTTGGCAGTATCGTTTAGTAACAAGGCTGCAGCAGATGCAAATCTGGTCAGTCTCTGGCCGGTAGGATTCTCCCTCGAAGCCTATAAAAAAACAATGAATAATCCAATCTTCCTGAACTCGCTCTGGATTTCACTGTTGCGTACTGTCATTGGTACAGGCATTACACTGCTGATAACCTTCTTGGCGGCATATCCGCTGTCCAAGGAAAATAGTGAGTTCAAAGGCAGAACGGTATACTCATGGATTTTCGTATTCAGCATGATTTTCAACGGTGGTCTGGTTCCGTTCTACATGGTTATTCAGAAGATTGGCCTGATGGATTCTTTCTGGGTGCTGGTACTTCCAGGTGCAGTCAACACGTTCTTGGTCATCCTGATGCTGAACTTCTTCCGCGGTATTCCGAAAGAATTGGAGGAGGCAGCGCTGATTGACGGTGCGAATCATTTCAGAACCTTGTTCAGTATCTTCCTGCCCATCTCCATGCCTTCCATCGCAACCATTGCATTGTTCAGCATGGTGTTCCACTGGAATTCCTGGTTTGACGGTCTCTTGTACATGAATAATGCGAAAGATTATCCCTTGGCAACCTTCATGCAGACGGTCATTATCAAACGTGATATGAGTACGATGGCGATGAATCCGAAGGAAATGGAAACGATCTCTCAAACGACCGTACGTGCAGCCCAAATCTTTATTGGAAGTGCGCCGATCCTTATTGTATATCCATTCCTTCAACGTTTCTTTGTAAAAGGTATGACACTGGGCTCAGTTAAAGGCTGAACCACAATCCCTAATTACTGGAGGCTGATATTTTGAATCAATCAACCAATCAACCATTCATTCTTGGCATGGATGTATCATTTATGGACGAGATTGAACAGCATGGGGGAACATATCAGGATGAGCACGGCAAGGAGGAAGATTTGCTGACCATTCTCAAAATGAATGATGTGAGTGCTATACGACTTCGCATCTGGAACGATCCCGTCGGCGGATATTGTAATCTGGAGCGCACCGTAGAAGTAGCGAAACGAATCAAGGCACAGGGCTTACAGTTCCTGCTCGATTTCCATTACTCAGACCGCTGGGCTGATCCGGCCAATCAGTGGAAACCGAAAGCGTGGGAGCACTTGCCTTACGAGCAACTCAAACTAGCTGTGTGTACGTATACAGCGGATGTGCTCCGTACATTGAAGGAACACGACGCCTTGCCGGATATGGTTCAAATTGGTAATGAAATTACACCAGGCATGTTATGGGATGATGGACGTGTCGGTGGTGAAGAACATGATACAGACGAACAGTGGCAACGTTTTGCAGGGCTTGTGAAGTATGGCATTGCAGCCGTTAAATCCGTTGACCCTTCTATCCAAATCATGATTCATATTGACCGCGGTGGAGATAATGCCGAAAGCCGTAAATTCTATGATCGTTTTGAGGCGTTAGGTGTAGAATTTGACGTTATCGGTCTGTCCTATTATCCTTGGTGGCATGGAACACTGGACGCCTTGCGTGATAACCTGAATGATCTGGCCAAGCGCTATGGGAAACCGATCAACGTGGTTGAAACGGCATATCCATGGACGTTGGAACAGCCAGAAGGCATAGAGTGGATTATGAATCAGGAAGACATGCTGCTACCCGGATATCCTGCAACGGTAGAAGGGCAAACCCGATATTTGAAGGATATGTTACAGATTATTCGTGAAGTTCCCGGGGGCCTGGGCCATGGATTCTATTATTGGGAGCCTGCCTGGATTCCTAGCAAAGAAGAGTGGTCTGTAGGACACCCGAATAACTGGGGAAATCTGACGATGTTTGATTTTAAAGGTCGCAAGCTCGAATCATTCAAGGCGTTAACTGCAGGGCAAGAAATGAATGCCACAACCCTCGTTTAAGAAGGCATGCAAAAGCAAAATAACCGTAATTCAACAGCAAGGGAGTTTTCATAATGACATACAAATTTCCACCCGTAAGTTCCAAAGCCCCACACATGCTACACGGTGCTGATTATAACCCGGAGCAATGGCTTCGTTATCCAGAGGTGCTTGAAGAAGATATTCGGTTGATGAAACTGGCGAAATGTAATGTGATGTCTATCGGTATTTTTTCTTGGGTATCCCTAGAGCCAGAAGAAGGCGTCTATACGTTTGAATGGCTGGATCAGGTGCTCGATCGCTTTGCGGCGAATGGGATTTATGCATTCTTGGCAACACCAAGCGGGGCCAGACCGGCCTGGATGTCGGCGAAATATCCTGAAGTGTTGCGTGTATCGGAGAATCGGGTTCGTAACCTGCATGGTTTCCGCCATAACCACTGTTACACCTCTCCAGTTTACCGTGAAAAAGTAACGGCGATGAACAGCAAGCTGGCAGAGCGTTACTCGGATCATCCAGCTGTCATCGGATGGCATATCTCCAATGAGTTCGGTGGAGACTGTCATTGTGATTATTGTCAGGAAGCCTTCCGCGGCTGGGTTCAAAACAAGTACAAAACACTGGATGAGTTGAATCACTCATGGTGGACAACGTTCTGGAGTCATACGGTGACGGATTGGAGTCAAGTTGAATCTCCGGCACCCCATGGTGAAACACAGGTTCATGCGATGAACCTGGACTGGCGTCGTTTCGTGACCGATCAGACAGCGGATTTCATCGTACATGAGACAGAACCACTCAAGGCCAAAAATCCGAATCTGCCAGTAACGACAAATCTGATGGAGTTTTATGGAGGCTTGAACTATTGGAAGTTCGCGGATATTCTTGATTTCCTCTCCTGGGACAGCTATCCGACATGGCATGATGCAGAGGACGATGCGAAACAGGCGTCCCGGATTGCGATGATGCATGATATTGTACGTTCGATCAAAGGTGGACAGCCATTCCTGCTGATGGAGAGCACACCAAGTTCTACAAACTGGCAGGATGTAAGTAAATTGAAACGTCCTGGCATGCACCTGTTGTCTTCTTTGCAGGCGGTAGCTCATGGATCAGATAGTGTACAGTATTTTCAATGGAGAAAAAGCCGTGGTTCAAGCGAGAAGCTGCACGGTGCGGTAGTAGACCATGTGGGAACTGAGCACACCCGTGTGTTTCAGGATGTGACCGATGTAGGTACTGCACTGCAAAGCATGGAGGATATTGTGGGGACTACGGTTCCGGCTGAAGTTGCGATTATTTTCGATTGGGAGAACCGCTGGGCCGTGAACGACTCACAGGGGCCGCGCAACATCGGGGTGAAATACGAGCAGACAGTAGAAGCTCACTACGAAGCGTTCTGGAAAAAGGGTGTGGCAGTGGATGTCATCGACATGGAAGCTGATTTTTCCAAGTATAAAGTGCTGGTGGCGCCGATGCTCTATCTCGTTCGTGAAGGAGTAGGCGAACGGATCGAGAAGTTTGTAGAACAGGGCGGCACATTTGTGGCAACCTACTGGTCTGGCATTGTGAACGAGAACGATCTGTGTTTCCTGGGTGGATTCCCTGGCCCACTGCGGAAAACGCTCGGCATCTGGTCTGAAGAAATCGACGGATTGCATGATCGTGAACTCAACGGAATTATTCCGGCGCAGGGTAATGAGCTGGGACTCACTTCAGAGTATGATGCAATTGAACTGTGCGACCTGATTCATCTGGAGAGTGCAAAGTCACTTGCCGTGTATCGTTCTGATTTCTATGCAGGACGTCCGGCTTTGACCGTGAACGAGCTCGGTCAAGGAAAAGCTTATTACATGGCTGCTCGAATGAAAGCGCCGTTCTATGATGACTTTTATGGGAAGTTGATTGCAGATCTGGATCTGGAACGTGGACTTAAATCAGACTTGGCTGCAGGAACTACTGCACATGTACGTACTGACGGTGATTCCGATTATGTATTCGTTCAGAATTACACCGAGCACGAAAAACAGGTTCAGTTGGATAGTCAGTCGTATACAGATGTACTTAGCGGAGAAACGGTTGAAGCAAGTCTTGACTTACAACCGTACGATATTCGTGTATTGCGCAGAGCGGCGAATCGCAAGTAGGTTCAGAATAGAGATATGAATAGGGCGCTGGCGTTCTTTGAAAATAGGTTGTTTAGAATACTTCTGATGATCCGAAGAACAAACGAATGTTACACATAGAGAGACAACAAACTGGATTGTCTTGGGCCTTTAAACAGGTGCCAGGACAATCCTTTTTATTTTGCCTTATGTGGGACTTCAGGGCTTTTTTTGGACAAGATAAAGGATAATCGTGTCCACGTAGCGAAGACAAACACGTAACTTGTCAACTTAAGACTTTCATTGTCTGGGAGGAATTGAAATGAATCAGAGAAATCTGGACGGCAACAGCATTATTATTCGGCTGGAAATGACAACGAAAGATATCAAGTTTGGCGAAGTGGCTTCGGCCATCTCGGAAGCTGGGGGAGACATCATTGCCATTGACGTCATTTCGACCAATCAGGATGTCAGTGTGCGTGACTTGACTGTCGCGGTCACCGATTCGCAGCAAAACAGTAAAATTATAGAAGCGGTACGCCAGCTTAAAGGCGTGTCCATCGTTAACGTATCGGACCGTACTTTTCTGCTGCATCTTGGCGGTAAAATTGAAGTTACACCGAAGACACCCATTCATAACCGGGAAGACCTTTCCCGTGTGTACACACCGGACGTAGCTCGTGTATGTTCCGCTATTTCAGAAGAACCCGGCAAAGCTTTTTCATTAACGATTAAACGAAATACCGTAGCGGTTGTTTCCGATGGCAGCGCAGTGCTTGGACTAGGTAATATTGGTCCACGTGCAGCTATGCCGGTGATGGAAGGTAAAGCGATGCTGTTCAAACAATTTGCGGGTGTAGATGCGTTCCCGATCTGCCTGGATACACAGGATACCGAAGAGATTATTCGCACAGTGAAAGCGATATCACCGGCATTTGGCGGCATTAATCTGGAGGATATTTCTTCACCGCGCTGTTTCGAGATCGAACGACGGTTGAATGAAGAGCTCGATATTCCGGTATTTCATGATGACCAGCATGGTACAGCCGTTGTATTGTATGCGGGTCTGATCAATGCACTCAAACTGGTTGGCAAGTCCATCGAAGATGTGAAAATTGTCGTGTGTGGCATTGGAGCGGCGGGGGTAGCTTGCAGCAACATTTTGTTGTCCGCAGGTGCGAAGCGACTGATCGGTGTAGATCGTGACGGAGCAATCGTGCGCACGAATACGTATGAGAATGAGGTATGGACCGAATATGCGGCACGTACTAATCCTGAACTGGAGACAGGTTCCTTGCGAGAAGTTATTCGGGATGCCGATGTATTCATTGGTTTATCGCGAGGTAATTTGTTGACTCGTGAGGATGTGCAGACAATGGCAGACAATCCAATCGTATTTGCGATGGCAAATCCTGTACCTGAGATCATGCCTGCACTGGTCGAAGATATCGTTGCCGTAATGGCGACAGGACGTTCGGATTATCCGAACCAGATTAATAACGTGCTTTGTTTCCCGGGTATGTTCAGAGCTGTACTGGATTGCCGGGCAACGGAAATTAATGAAGAGATGAAGCTAGCTGCTGCTCAGGCGATTGCCTCGTCCATCTCGGATGAAGAGCGTACACGTTATTACATTATCCCAAGTGTATTTAATGATAAGATTGTCAAATCGATGCGCAGTCGTGTTATTGAAGCGGCAATCAAGACAGGTGTGGCAAGACGTGTACCGCGTGAACAAGCCCGTGAAGGTGGAGAATCCTGATGGCATCCGATTCACCCAATAAAGAGGCCATCCTGTGCGCGGCTCGTGCCTTTGTACGAGAAGAGGCGTCCAAACATTCTGATGGGCATGACTGGTCACATATTGAGCGTGTGACTACTCTAGCGGGCAGGCTGGCTCGTCACATGGGTGCAGACCTGTTTGTATGCGAACTGGCTGCACTGTTGCATGATGTACCGGATGAGAAGCTGAATGACAGTCTGGAGGCCGGTATGGCGAAGCTGCATGCTTGGCTGGACACCCAACTGCTAGATTCTACTACCCGTGAGTCGGTAGTAAACATTATCAGTACGATATCGTATGCGGGTGGTCAAAGGGATGCAGTCGACTCGCTGGAAGCCCAGGTCGTGCAGGATGCAGACCGGCTTGATGCACTTGGAGCGATAGGCATTGCCCGTACGTTTGCATTCTCGGGAGCCCGCGGCCGTGAAATGTACGACCCTTCCTTACCGCCGCGGGAACAGATGACCCGTGAGGAATATCGCAATGGGCGCAGCACAACGATCAATCATTTTTACGAAAAATTATTCAAGCTTAAAGATCTGATGAACACGTCCTATGGCAAGGAACTGGCGAAGCAGCGTCATGAGTATATGGTGCAGTTTGTGGAGCAGTTCAAGCAGGAATGGGCAGGCACAGACAGATAAATGTATAGAAGGTCACCATGGGTCTTTAAAGGCTGTGTGGTGACCTTGTTACTTAGATTATTTTTATATGGTTGGATTATTTCCACTCGGACTTTTGAGCTTATTGGCCAGAAATATAGTTCAACTCTATAGAAGCATTCATATTGTTTAAATAAAACTTTTCTGTAATCTTTTAATTTTAATTCAACTGATTCCTCAAGTATTGATAAAGAAGTGTATAAGTTATCATGTTGCTTAGAAGTGTGGTCGGTTTGATAAAGGATATAATGTTTCTCAAAATGATTAAATTGCTCAATGATTAATGAACTAGTCGATAGGTATAAATGAGATGTCGGAGAACTATATTTTTCAAAGAATGATTTCATCTTTCAAAGGTGAGTTGGATGATGTTTTTCTTCTCGTATACTTCTTAAGTCTGAAATCATATGTAGTAACAAATTCCTAATGTCATTTTCTGTTCGGCTAAGAAAAGTCTCTTTTGCTTTAAGTTTCAAATTAAAAAAATAAGTGACTACCCATCCTAATACAATAACCAAAGCTGAAGCGAGTGGAATATAATCTTTTAAATTCATTATTTAGTCTCTACTTGTTAATTTATACATAATATATCGGGTCGTAATACGAAACTTTAAATATTATTTTAATAAGTCCAACTCATCATTTATACAAAAACGAAGAAGACAGAAAAAACCTGAAAAAGCGAAGCGCTCGCCTTTATCACCGGATTTTCCCTTTAGGAAAGAGAATCAAAAAAATCTGGGGATAACAGCGATTGGAAGGTTCTTCTGTTTTCGTAGTGGCGGTATAAATATTATATTTAATTTGGAATCATGTAAGGACCTCAGAGAATGAAGGTGCAAAGCTACAAGCACTCATGGTACAATAAATCGTTCTCCTAAAGTTATTCGGGCCAAAATAGAAATATGGGGTAATAATGAACATGATTATCATCAAATGTAAACAAACATGTCGGGTAGTAGGAGGGGGATGCCATGTCATTTGGAGCACGTGTACTTAAGACAGGTATAGCGGTCACGCTTGCTTTATTTCTGAGCAGTTTGTTCCTGAACCCGCAATCTCCTGTGCCTGCCGCCATTGCAGCGATATTTGCCATGCAGCCTTCCATCTATCGTTCGTGGAAGTATTTCCTCGATCAGTTGCAGACGACAACGCTGGGGGCAATTGTAGCTTTGCTAGGGGGCATGGTGCTGTCCAATGAACCCATCGCCGTAGGGTTAATTATTGTGCTGGTTATTATGATTTGTCTTAAATTAAATATGGGTGAAACGGTAGGGCTGACACTGGTTACGGTGGTATCCATTATGGAAGCCTCGGGAGATTGGCATTTTGCACTGAATCGCTTCTTGTTAACGCTTGTGGGCATTATATCAGCCTTTCTGATTAACATCTCGGTGTTTCCACCTAAACCAAAGGTGCAGTTTGTGAAGCAGATCCAAAGTGTGTTTAACGGGATGTCACTGCTGCTTCGAACATCGATCTCGGATGAGATTAAAGAGGTTATTTTCCGGGAAGAGAAAAGCAATCTTGGCGGGTCGATCAAATCTTTATCAGACAAATATCACCTGTTCGAAGAAGAGCAGAAGAAGATGAAGCGTGCCAAATTCAGTGAAACCCGTCAGATGGTCGTATACAAGCAAATGCTGCTCAGTTTGCAAAAGGGATACGATGTACTGGATTCAGTAGAACGTCACTACTTTCAGGCACAGCGAACACCCGAAATGGATCTGTTTTTTGATACCCATCTCGAACGGGTCATTAAATTTCATGAACATGCTTTGCTCAAATTCGAAGACAAATTAAAACCAAATGGTGAAGAGGCTGCATTGTTTATATCGGAAAATGATCATTTTATGGAACAGGCCATTGCCCAGTTCGATGTTGATAAGGGCGGAATGTTAAGGTTGTCGATTGTGGCCGCGGCGATATATGATTACGGATATCAGCTGGAACGGCTGAACCGGCTCGCAGACCATGTGCACACTTCAACTGAAGACAAAGAGTCACATGACAGTATGCTGAACTGGCTGAAATGGCCTTAGTTGCAAAAATCAGATACAATAAAGAAACAACCAAACCCGGACAGTAACGTCCGGGTTGTTTGGTCTATCGGTGAATTCAACCTATAAGATGAGAAGAATGACAACGATTATGAACGAACTAAGGGGTAGAAGAGATGGAGCTAAAGCAGCTGGACTTAGAACTTATGGAATGGTTTAACGGAAGCAATCTGGAGAGCAAGCAGCACGAGGCATTGCAATTGCTGACCGTAACTGACGCGCAGTGGCCACATCTGGCTATGATCAGCATGGGGGAAGTCGTTGCTGTAAGCCCAGACTGTCTTCGTTTGGCACTCTGGCAAGGCACGCAGACGAGTATGAATATGATGGAAACAGGTAAGGCTACGTTAATTGCAGTACAAGGACAGCGTTTATTGCATGTAAGACTTGAAGTTCGTCTGTTGCCTGAACTAGCGGAAGCTGTTCACCCGCGAGATCGATATGAGTGTGCTATCCTTCAACTTCGTGTAGATCAGGCACCTTATGCGGAAATTACGTCTGGCATCACGTTTCAATTAAAAGATCAAATCGGGGCTTTGGCTCGCTGGACGGCAACCATTGAGGATTTAAAGAGGTAGCGTTAAAACAACAAATAACGTCTCCGCTTGCATCGGGACGCTGTCACTGGTAAAATATAAAATGGTTTTCAGGAATTAGAATTAATTAACATAAAATTAAAATGTTTACTTTCTAATAATTATACCATTGCCTTTTCGGGCTTGTCAAATGGATATTCGAAGACACAATCCGGGGAAAGAGAGGCGCACAACTTATGAGTACAGAGCAACAGTGGGACAAAGAACAGGAGCGGGTGAACACCGTTACCGATCAGATTGAGCGCAAAATCGCTACATTGGAAGAAGAGGTGGGCTCCTTCCGGGACGAAGTGGTTGGGATGCGTAAAGACTTCTGGGATGAAGTAACGATGAACTTCAGTGAAGCCGATGATGTCGGGGAGACGTCAACGAGCATGCGGCAACAATCACAGGTCCTGTCAGACCGCGAGCGAAGTCATCTGAATACAGCTGCGGCACTGAATAAAATGAAACGATTGCATCATTCACCTTATTTTGGTCGGATCGATTTTAAAGAGAACGGATATCCGGATGCAGAACGTATCTATCTGGGGATTGCGTCCTTGCTGGATGAGAAGGAAGAATCCTTCCTGATCTACGACTGGCGTGCACCTATTTCCAACCTGTATTACGATGGTGCGCCGGGGCCGATCTCATACCGTACACCAAGCGGCGAGATTAGTGGAGAGATCGAGATGAAACGGCAGTTTGTTATTCGGGATGGCCGGATTCGCTTTATGTTTGATACAGGGGTAACGATAGGAGATCAGCTGCTTCAGGCTGTGCTCAGCCGAACGTCTGATGCACAAATGAAGAGTATTGTCGCAACGATTCAGAAGGAACAAAACCGGATCATTCGTAATGACCGGACACGCATGTTGATTGTTCAGGGCGCAGCTGGCAGCGGCAAAACCTCTGCCGCGCTCCAGCGAGTCGCTTATCTTCTCTATAAATACCGTGAGCATTTGCAAGCGGATCAGATGGTTCTTTTTTCACCGAACCCGATGTTTAACAGCTACGTATCTACGGTATTGCCAGAGCTTGGCGAGGAGAACATGTTGCAGACAACGTTTCAAGAATATCTGGAACGCCGTTTAGGCCGCGAATATCAGCTTGAAGACCCATTTATCCAGCTCGAATATTTGCTTACGGAAACCGAGGAGCCTGGTTATGATGCACGAATGTCCAGTATACGTTTCAAGTCTTCTGCATCATTCCTGAATGTGATCACCCGGTACAAGGAAAGCATGCTTTCAGGCGGAATGAGATTCAAGCCTGTACGTTTTCAGGGCAAAGCTATTGTCGATGCAGAAGCGATGGCTGAGAAATTCTACAGCTTCGGCTCTTCTGTCAAACTGGTGAGCCGGCTGGAGTTGTTGCGGGACTGGTTGCTTAAGGAACTGTCGGCATTTGGTAAAAGCGAACTGGAAGCGCCATGGGTGGATCAGCAGCTCGATTTGATGGAGCCGGAAGATTTGCAACGCGCGTACCGACGGTTAAAACGTAAACAAAAAGGCAAATCACATACGTTTGATGATTTTCAGCAGGAAAGAGAGATTTTAGCCAGAATGGTGGTTAGTGATCGACTTAAGCCTTTACGCAAATGGATTAAATCACTGCGTTTTGTCGATATCCGTCAGTTGTATGCGAACCTGTTCCAGGATCAGACACAGATGGTTCATTTATTGGATAGAGAGCCCTTGCCGCCTCACTGGGAAGAAATCTCAACTATGACGCTGCGTAGATTAAAGGTGCAGGAACTGGCCTATGAGGACATCACGCCGTATTTGTATTTGCGCGAATTGCTGCTCGGTTTCCATATTAATTCGAACATTCGCCATGTCATTATTGATGAAGCACAGGATTATTCTGCATTCCAGTTGGCATTTATGAAAAGGCTGTTTCCTCATGCGAAAATTACGGCCCTTGGTGACTTCAATCAGGCTATTTATGCACATTCCTCTGTAATTAACGGTACCGGTCCGTTAAGTGATCTATACGGACCAGAGAATACAGAAGTTATTGTACTGACACGCAGTTATCGCTCCACGATGGAGATTGTGGAATTTACACGGGGGATGGTTCCCGGCGGGGAGGAGATTATCCCGTTTAACCGGAATGGAGAGAAACCCAAAGTTATCGTATCCTCTGATCTAGAACAGCATGTGGAACAAATCACAGCAGATCTGAATGATCTGATGCAGGAGGGTTACGAATCTGTAGCGGTGATCTGTAAGACGGCTGAGGAAAGCAAGGAAGTACATGAAATACTAAGTCACAAGCTGAAGGCGGCCCCTAAGCTGATCAAAAAAACAACACTGGCGTTCGAACAGGGTGTCCATGTTATTCCGGCTTATTTGGCGAAAGGTGTGGAGTTTGATGCGGTGTTAATCTATAACGGATCGGCTGAAGCCTATTCTCGTGAACAAGAGCGCAAGCTGTTCTATACCGCCTGTACCCGGGCGATGCATTTGCTGCATGTTTATTCGTTAGGAAAGCCAAGTCCATTTATCACCTCACAGTCTGAAGAGTGGTATGAGATGCAAGATATTTCTGCAACTCGTGTGGAGTAAAAAGAGGACTAATCCGAGCGGTATGTTGCAGTGAGTTCTTCTACAAGATGAGGTTAGCCAGATATGTCCTGGTTGACCTCTTTTTGTGTATGTTATGAAGCGAAAGTTGCTAACAATAGTGACATGGGCATACATATCTTAGTTCTTATTGATAAATAAGGCGAATCTCCTTGTGCATGTATTCAATAGATGTAATTTTTCTTTACACATGCAGCTCAGGCTCATATAATCGTAACAATCTATTTTTTTGAGCGTTGCACGACGATGGGGAAAAATAATGCATTGTAGGGGTAACACATACTTCATTGTATGGGTAAAATACTTCATTGTGTGGGTAAAATACTTCATTTGGGGGAACAGGCAACGGAACAGGTAATTTCATGAAGGAGGCAGACAAATTGAATATAACAACTTTTGAACGGCCGCTGATGGCCGATTGCGTACCGGATTTGGTCGCTACAGCCCGGGGAGATATGAAGGCAACTTTGGTGATTCGGGGCGGCACGTTGGTGAATGTGATATCGGGTGAAATTCTTCCGAATATGTCTGTTGCCGTACAAGGGGCGAGAATTGCGTATGTTGGCAGAGATGTAAGTCATACGATCGGAGAACATACTCGCATTATTGAGGCAAATGGGAAATATATTGCCCCAGGATTGTTAGATGGCCATTGTCATATTGAGAGCACGCAGATGAAAGTATCCGAGTTCGCAAGAGCTGTCCTGCCATCCGGTACGACAGGTGGTTTCTTTGATCCGCATGAAATTTCCAATGTACTGGGACTTAAAGGACTGCGACTTATGTTGGATGAAGCACGTACCACACCTATGGCAGCCTATATGCAAGTAGCTTCATGCGTACCTTCCACTCATCCGGGACTGGAAACGACAGGAGCTTATATCGGACCTGAAGAGGTAGCAGAGGCACTATCATGGGGGCCGGACATGATTGGTCTGGGCGAAGTAATGAATTTCCCAGGGGTTGTGTATGGAGATGAAACGATGATCGGGGAGATTCAAGCAACACTGCATGCAGGCAAAGTAGCAGATGGACATTTCACCTGGGCCTCGGACGACTGGCGTCTGCCTGTTTATGCAGCGAGTGGAGTCACGGGGGATCATGAGTGTGTTACGAAAGAAGATGTAGTGGAGCGTTTGCGACTTGGTATGTATGCGAAGATGCGCCAGGGTTCTGCATGGCATGATGTCGCCGAGACCATCAAAGCATGTACGGAGCTTGGACTGGATACCCGGCGAATGATGCTGGTGACAGATGATCGAAGCTCCGAATCTTTGCTGAAAGAGGGCCATATGGACTTTGTCGTTCGACTGGCGATTTCCCAAGGCGTGAAGCCCGTTACAGCATTCCAGATGGCTACGATTAATACGGCAGAACGTTTTGGTGTGGCGCGTGATATCGGAGCGGTGATTCCGGGTAACATGGCCGATATTATTTTGTTAGACGGACGCCTTGCGGATGTCCGTGTAGGCACAACGATTGCTGCAGGGCAAGTTGTAGCCGAGAACGGTAAAATGACAGCCGTGTGGGATACGTTCAATTATCCTGAGGAAGCGCTCAATACAGTGAAGCTGGAAGCAAACATCCAGCCACAGGATTTGGAATTGTCTGCACCCATTGTCGAGGGTACTATAGGCGCACGCATTATCCATGTGACGGAAAATCATGTGGAAACGAAGGAGAAGCATGTGCAAGTGAATGTGCAAGGTGGCAAGGTGGTTCTGCCTGCCGCAGGCGAGGTATGCAAAATTGCTGTGCTGGAACGCCATAAACAAACCGGAAATCGCGCAGTGGCGCTGGTCGGTGGGATCGGGTTCACTTCGCCAGCAGCGATAGCCATGACGGTAGCTCATGACAGTCATAATCTGCTGATCATCGGAAACGATGATGCACTTATGGCGGAAGCTGGTAATCGTGTCATCCGCATGCAGGGCGGTGTAGCCGTTGTAACACATGCAGGTGTGACCGAGTTTCCGCTTCGCATTGCCGGGCTGATGTCGGTGGAACCATTTGAAGTGGTAGCAGAGCAATCAACAGCAGTTAGCGAAGCGTTGCAATCGGCAGGTTGCACCTTAAACAATGCTTTTATGACGCTATCTCTGTTAGCACTGGTCGTTATCCCTGAACTACGGTTGTCTGACATTGGACTTGTGCGTATCTCTGCAGAGGGTATTGAACGGGTATCTCTGTTTGATGAACCGAATGCAGATCAAGCTGGGACAGCACAGAATTAAAAGAAGAGATGAAAAATGAAAAATGAAATCACAGACCGCCTTCGGGCGGTTTTTTTTGGCAAAGATGGGTCACCGTGTGGGAAATTCAATTCGTTGAAATAGGTCTACAGAATTGAAGTGTTAGAAGTGAAATACAGACTGAAGTCGTGGCTTGAATTTATATTTTTACATATGATATTAAAATTTGTGACTTTTGAACTATGTATTCAGAACTGTGAATTCCCGAAATAAGTTATATGATTCTTTCGTCGTGAGTCTTAAAGGTGATATTGCGTATAAAAGAAGTTTGGATTCATCGCACTTCCACAAAAGTGCAAAAAATGAATAATAAACGACATTCATTCCTCCGGATGTATACGTAAAGCTGCCATAACTTCAAGGGAGTGTACAAATATGAAAACTAAAAAAGATTTCCGTTTTATTCTGCTGATGAGTTGTCTGGTTTTGTGTTTAAGTACGGCCTGTTCTACCCGAGTCGCTGCCGTAGGTTCCGTTGAACCGGTGGACAGTTATGCCACGATTCATGGCAAACTGGATCGTCCCGTACGGGCTACATGGGTGTGGGATACGATGCAGATTCGAAATAATGCGCAGGATATATTGAAGTTTGCTGGGGAGAACAACATTAATACGATCTATTTACAGATGAACCGGGATCTGAAATTCCCTGAATACAAAAATTTTATTCGGCTTGCGCGAGCTCAGAATATTGCTGTTGACGTGATGGACGGGCGTTCCGCCTGGGGACTGACCGAGAGCCGTGAACAGATTGCCTCCTTTATGGACTGGATCGTAACTTATCAGGCACAGGCACTGGCTAGTGAGAAATTTGCAGGTATTCATCTGGATATTGAACCTCATGTACATCCGCAGTGGAAGACCAATCAAGCCAGTGTGATTATCCAGTGGCAGGGAAATGTAGATTATATTGTAGACCGTGCTGCGCGTATGAACATGCCGGTGGCAGCTGATCTGCCGTTCTGGTTGGACAATTACAAAATTCCGGGTTCAACGATGGCAGTGAGCAGCTGGATGATCCGCAAATTTGATTCCATTACGATTATGGCTTATCGGGATACAGCGGCCGCGATCTATAATGTGGCAAAGGATGAACTTATCGATGCGGCTTCTGTAGGTAAGAAAATATCGATTGCGGTGGAAACGAAGCAAAGCAAGGAAGGCGATTTTATAACCTTTTACGAAGAGGGAGATGCCTACATGGAGGAACAGTTGAAGTTAGTCGAGAAAATGGCGAGTGCTCACACTTCCTTTAATGGTTTTTCGGTTCATGAGTATTCTTCTTGGAAGACGTTAAGAAAGTAGAGCAAGATTCGTATTCTTAGGGCATGTTTTAGGGAATTAAGAATTAGAAATAGAAAGAGCATTTGGAGAGCGTCATCTAATTAATAGGGGTTAACGTAAATAAAAGGTGCTTACAGCTTACTTGCTGAAGGCACCTTTTTATTGCTCTTTTTTATGCAGTATCATTCTACATAAGAGATTCTTAGTATTAACGGATGGAGCTGATTTTGATCTTCCTTCATTAAATCATCTGAACCTCTGTAAACGCAGTAGGTGCAAGGGTCATGTTATTGGAAAACACTTTACGGTACTGAGACGGGGTTGTGTTCTTGTGTTTCTTAAAGGTGGTAATGAAATAACTCAGATGCTCAAACCCAACATCCATGGCGATATCCACAATCTTATGATCCGTATTCTCAAGCTGCGCGCAGGCCTGCTGCACCCGATAATAATTAATGTAATCGACAGGGCTCTTCTGCACCATCTGTTTGAAAAAACGACAGAAATGTCCTTCGCTCATATTCGCTTCACTCGCTAGATCTTTCAATTTGAGCGGTTCAGGATATCGCTTGTGAATATAACCGAGAACTGATTTTAGACGCTCCACCTTATCCGGTGTTCCCCCGTTAACTACATTTTTGACCGGAAGTGCCTTCCGCTGTTCAAACATACGGGCGAGCATGAGATAGAGGTAGGCTTTCGTAGATATCTCACAGGTTTCTGTCCCGCTCGCGTGATCTGCGAAGATGCACTTCAGGTAGGCTAGAACTTCTGAACCCCAAGCTTCATCAGTATTGATATGATAGGGGAGCTGTATACTTTTTCGCAAAATAGGTCCAATAAACTTCTCCTGCACCGTATCAAACGTATGACTAGCAAGAAGATCCGAATGAAACACAACGGAAGAAAAGATACAAGGCTCATCGCCTATCAGATATCCTGCATGAATCTCACCCCGATGAATAAAAACAGCCTCTCCGGCCTTCACTTGAACTCGGTTCATGTCAATTTGAAACACGGCGGAGCCTTGCGTCACCATGGTGAACTCCATCTCATCATGCCAGTGGCAATCGAGAATGCTGTCCCCATTCAATTGCTGAATGTCCGGGTATACACTAACCGGGTACATGGCGTTGCCGTGAATTCGATCTTCGCGTAAATGTTCACGTTCCATCGTGGAACCTCCTTATGTATATGAATGGATGTAATCGTTTGCAATTCAATCTGCAAATCTGCCCTGAACATGCTATAAATATCAAAATACTGATATAATCAGTCAAAATATAAGAAGAAATTCCCCATTTATATCAATATCATTATAGTATAACCGAAGGAGGTAATCCAAGATGAAATTTACCGATGGCTACTGGCAGATCCGCGACGGATATCATGTGCAAAATCCGGCGGATATTCGAGATATTGTACAAAAGGGTGATTCCTTTACTGTATATGCAGCAACCAAACGCATTGAGCGCAAAGGCGATACGCTGAACGGAACGTTGCTCAAAGCAACCTACAGCTCCCCCATGCCTGATGTTATTCGTGTGCAATTGAACCACCATAAGGGAAAGGTCAATCCTGGCCCCGAGTTCGCATTGAACACGCTAAATACCGATGTGCAAATTGTCCAGGATGAGAACGGTGCAGAGCTGAAAAGCGGAAATCTTCGTGTAACCGTGGACAAAACAAAAGGCTGGGATATCGGCTTCCATTATAATGAAAAGCGTCTGACTGGCAGCGGCTGGAGAGGTCCGGCGTACATTGAATCAGCAACAGAAGGTACGTTCTTCCGGGAACAACTGGAACTGGGTGTGGGCGAGTATGTCTATGGTCTGGGTGAACGCTTTACCCCGTTTGTGAAAAATGGTCAGGTCGTCGATGTTTGGAATGAGGATGGCGGTACAAGCAGCGARCAGGCGTACAAGAACATTCCGTTTTATCTGTCGAACAGAGGATACGGTGTATTCGTTAACCATCCGGAGAAGGTGTCCTACGAAATCGCTTCCGAGAATGTATCGAAAGTGCAGTTCAGTGTACAGGGTGAGACGCTGGAATATTTCATTATTGGCGGTGCTAATCCAAAAGAGGTTCTGGATAACTACACCAAGCTTACAGGCAAACCGGCTCTTCCACCAGCATGGACATTTGGTCTGTGGCTGACAACTTCGTTTACTACAGATTATGATGAAGCGACCGTTAATCATTTTGTAGATGGCATGGCAGAGCGTGATCTGCCACTATCCGTGTTCCACTTCGACTGCTTCTGGATGAAAGAGTATCAATGGTGTGACTTTGAATGGGACAAAGATATGTTCCCTGATCCGGAAGGCATGCTGAGACGATTGAAGGAAAAAGGACTCAAAATCTGTGCGTGGATTAACCCGTATATTGCCGAGAAATCCATTTTGTTCGATGAAGGCATGGAAAAAGGTTATCTCGTCAAGACAGCGGATGGAAGTGTATGGCAATGGGATAAATGGCAGGCGGGCATGGGACTCGTGGATTTCACGAATCCGGAAGCGACTGCATGGTATAAAGACAAGTTGAAAGGCTTGATTGATCAAGGCGTGGACTGCTTCAAAACAGATTTCGGTGAAAGGATTCCGACCGATGTTGTCTACTATGATGGTTCCGATCCAGTGAAAATGCACAACTATTACACATTCTTGTACAACAAAGCAGTATTTGATGTGCTTGAAGAAAACCTGGGTAAAAACGGAGCGGCATTGTTTGCACGTTCCGCCACCGTGGGTGGTCAGCAATTCCCTGTACACTGGGGCGGAGATTGCTCGTCCAACTACTCGTCCATGGCAGAATCACTGCGCGGTGGATTGTCTCTCGGTCTTTCTGGGTTTGGCTTCTGGAGCCATGACATCAGCGGATTCGAAGCGACAGCCGAGCCAGATGTATACAAACGCTGGGTACAGTTTGGATTACTTTCTTCCCACAGCCGCCTTCACGGCAATGAATCATATCGTGTACCTTGGTTGTTCGATGAAGAAGCTGTCGATGTCGTGCGCGATTTTACGAAACTTAAACTTAGCCTGATGCCTTACCTGTTCAATTCTGCGGTAGAGTCCTCTGTACAAGGTCTGCCTATGATGCGGGCGATGGTGCTGGAGTATCCAGAAGATCCAACCTGTGCGACACTTGACTTACAATATATGTTTGGAGATTCGATCTTGGTCGCACCGATTTTCAACAAAGAAGGCGACGTGCGTTATTACCTGCCTGAAGGGACATGGACCAATTATCTGACAGGGGAAAAAGTTCAAGGTGGGCGCTGGATCAGTGAAAATCATGACTTCAAAACCTTGCCAATGATGATCAAACCGAACAGTTTGATCGCGGTAGGTGCGGTTGATAACAAGCCGGATTATGATTTTTCGGACAATGTATCCCTGCATTTATTTGAACTCGCGGATGGGCAGGCTGCGCAAGCGGTCGTTGTCAATCAAGGTGCTGAGCGTGAATTGCAAGTGAACATCACACGTAAAGGTTCGAAGCTGGAAGTTCGTGCTGAAGGTGCAGGCAAGCCTTGGAATCTCGTGCTTCGTGGCATTGATTCCGTATCCAGTGTGGATGGCGGATCAAAAGAAGCTGGCGAGCAAGGCATCATCGTAACTGCATCAGCAGGTGCAAGCAAGCTTACCATCGAGCTGTAACATGTTAGAATAGACAATAAAGGGACGGTGCCTTAGGGCGCCGTCTGTTTGTTTATTTAAACTGGAACATAGATAACACATTCGAGGAGAGAATGGAAAGAGGGAAACAATATGGCACACCAACACCCAAATCAACACTCAAATCAACACAAAGATCAAAAACAAAATTCGGGCTTACACAGTCCAATATCAACGGAAGTACTTAATTCATTAGTACACAAACATTTTGGGGATCACGTTGTCGTAAAAAAGTTTGGTTTACTGCAGGGCGGTCTTTTTAATACGACATATCGCATCCAACTAGAGCATGCGCCAATCACAGATATCATTCTGCGACTTGCTCCAGAACGTGTGCAATATCCAATGACTGAGAAGAGCGGAAAGCACATCGAGCGTGATCCCTTATTTTCGTTTGAACGCACAATGATGGCCGCGGAACCTATCATCTATGAGCATTACCGCGTAGCCGGCATTCCCGCACCAGAGGTGCTGGCTTGTGATGACAGCGCTCAGGATGTTCCGCGAACCTATATGTTTATGGCGTTTATCCCAAGCGTGCAGCTTGATCATGCGTCTATCGAAGAGAAAGACAAAAATCATTTGTATACCCAATTAGGCATGTATACAGCCAAAATGCATCGGATCGAAGGAGCATCATTCGGTTGGCCTCAGGCGGATGGCACGATTCGCGGATCGGAGCACTGGTCTGAAGTGTTGCTGGCTATAGCCGAAGAAACAAGCAGAAAGGCCGCTCAAATAGGGTATATGCCTGGTGTAGGAGAAGAAATTATGGCTATCTTCGAGCAAAATAAAGCTCTTTTTGATCAAATCAAGCAGCCTGTGCTTGTCCATAATGATCTATGGGCAGCAAATGTTCTCGTGCACGGTAAACAAGGGGAAATGAGCATTGCCGCTGTTATTGATGGAGATCGCTCGATGTTCGCCGATCGGGAATATGAGGCCATCCTCAATACAGATTCTGATGCATTTCACGCAGGTTACGGACGTCCCCTTGATCCATCACCGGAAGGACAAGCGCGCCGGCATGCATATCGACTATTGTCATCCTATTTTAATGCCTACGTTCATCAGCATCAGGTGGATCAGCCGGAAGATGGACGGATATTTGAGGAGCGCACGCTGGATTTGTTGGAAAAGTGGAAGAGTGGACAATTTCGCTAACGGAACCTATCCATTTTGACATATGCTGAATAATCGCCCCCAGATAAACCAACAATAACGCTGTTGTGTGTAGAATCTGCGAAGGTGGTTAGGGTATGTCTGATAAAAAGTGGGACCTCGTCGCACTTGCTTCTATCCCTGTCATAATGACGTTGGGAAACTCCATGCTTATACCGATTTTGCCACAGATTGAACGGGAATTGAAGGTATCTTCATTCAAGGTCAGTATGCTGATTACGGTATATGCGGTAGTGGCCATTCTGCTGATTCCGCTGGCAGGATATTTATCGGATCGATTCGGCAGGAAAGCCGTTATTATTCCCAGTCTTATCATTGCAGCGGTTGGAGGAGCTGTTGCAGGGGTTGCTGCATGGTTGATGAGCGGTAATATCGCCTATTGGATGATTCTTGGGGGAAGGTTTTTGCAGGGAGTGGGTGCAGCAGGCGCATTTCCAATTGTCATACCTCTGGTGGGGGACATGTTCAAGAATGAAGATGAGGTAAGCAAAAGTCTGGGCATCATTGAAACCTCGAACACCTTTGGCAAAGTGCTTAGTCCGATTCTGGGTGCGGCGCTGGCAGTATGGTTATGGTATTCGCCGTTTTTGGCGATTCCGGTGCTTTGTCTTATTTCGCTAATCCTTGTTATATTCCTGGTGAAAACACCGAAGAGGAAGGAAAAACGACCTACATTTTCGGAATTTGTTGCTTCCATCCGTGACGTACTCAAAGAAAAGGGACGCTGGTTGTACGCTTTGTTCGCAATCGGTGGAATTTGTATGTTTCTTATTTTTGGTGTTCTTTATTATCTATCTGAAACGCTGGAGAGTGAATTTGCGCTCAAAGGTGTAGTCAAAGGGCTAGTGTTGGCCATCCCTCTGGCATCGTTATGTCTAGCTTCATTTTTGTCAGGCAAGTGGATTGGTAAAAATAAATCACGCATGAAATGGCTTGGTTTTGCCGGACTAGCCTTGGTAACGGTATCGCTAGGGATCATCGGCATGTTCGATAATATTTACGTTGTAGTGGGATTGTTCACCCTAGGGAGTGCGGGTATCGGTGCTGCGTTGCCGTGTCTCGATACTCTAATTACAGAAGGTGTAGACAAAGAACAACGTGGTACGATTACAGCCTTGTTCAGCAGTATGCGTTTTATCGGCGTATCGCTCGGTCCACCCGTTGTTTCTTTGTTGATTGGTTCTTATCATTTTTTGCTTTTTGGCATTCTGGCTGCGTCAGGTGCTGTCGGAGGCTTGCTCACATTGCTCGCAGTGAAACCTAATAAGGGTGGAGAACCGTCTTCGAGTACTGGATCAAAGCAGAAGGATCAGGAGAGGCGAGATGAAGAGGACAAGCAGGAGAAGCAAGAGAAGCAAGGTGGTCAAGACGGTCAAGATAAGCTCAGTAAAAGGCGTGTGCAAGAAAGTGAAACCGATCAAGGCTACAGACCTTCACCCCTGCGCCGTAAAAAAAGTCCTTTTTAGTTTGGGCACCTGAATGATGCCTTACGTAAAAGGTTAATCTAAAAACGCGTCTACGTCCCGGCAAGCAGTACAGATACTTGCCAGATGTAAACGCGTTTTAGTTCTAACCTCATCACAGCTGATGAGGTTAGTTTGAAACTTTTCAAAAACACCTATGTTCCGGATAAGATTTATGTTGATAAACACTGTGAAGTGAAACGAAACTCCATTAGTTTCTTTTCTCCGAATCTGACAGTGAATCAACTGGGCCGGTTGATGGATTATTATCCGTGGCAGCAATATGGGTGTGTGATAACAGCGGATGCTTTTCGATCTGGAAGCTGCCGCTACGTTTACCCTGAATCAGATAAATTAGCAGGAACATAATCATAAATAAGACGGAGTAACGATACATTTCCGTATAACTTGTCAGGGAAGCGATAGCGCCGAGTAGAAGTGCACCCGTAGCAATGCCGAAATCAAGTGTGTTCAAGAACATCCCGTTCGCCATCCCTCTCTGAGCAGGGGAGACGACCTGAATCATCCAAGTCTGTATGGATGATTGCATAGAACCGTAACCAATACCATAGATAAAAGCAGCCACAAACAGGATGGGCATCGTCGTTGCCCAGGAAAGCATGAGAAGTCCAAGTGCGATACATATTGCCCCAGGAATCAATAAAGCTTTAGGACCTTTATTGTCGTAAATGCGACCGGCAAACGGTCTGACGATTAGTACAGCCAGTGCATTAAACAGGAAGAACAGCGCTGGATTAGCGAGATGTGCTTCTTTACCATACAAAACGATAAACCCAACTAATCCGCCGTAGGTAATAGATAACAAACCGTTCAGTACACTTGGCAGGATCAGTTTCCGGTTAAAAGGGGCCTTTGCTTTGGAACCTGGTTTGGCTCCTGAAACGGATACAACATCGCGAGCTACTTGCTCTTGTTGTGATGGCTGCGCCTTAGTAGCCTGGCGGGCCTTTGTCTGAGCTGCTTTCTTACGTGTAAGGCTGTAACTGAGTGGATAGATCACAGCGATCACTCCGGCAGTGCTGAGCATAAGGGTGACAAACCCAGCTCCTTGTAACAAAGTGACGCCGATAATCGGACCCATGGACATCGCCAGACTGGTGGACAAGCCAAAGTAGCCCATGCCTTCGCCCATTCGTTTGACGGGTACAATATCAGATGCCATGGTCGGAAATGCAGTGCTGCTGAGCCCGAATCCAACACCGAACACCATACGGAGCAAAAGCAGAACAGCGATACCCGCAGCAAAATAATAGCCAAGCGTAGCAAGCAGGGCTACAGATAAGCCAATATAGATCATTGCATTACGGAAACCCTTTTCCAGCGCTTTCGCAGAATAGAGTCGTGCCGCAATAGCGCTTAACGCAAACAGGCAAGTGAATAGGCTGACTTGAAATGCATTGGCATGGAATCGATCTTGTACATACGAAGGTAATGGTGAAACGATCATATGTAGTTGCAGGAATAATAGAAAATTACATAACATGAGTAAAATAAAATCGGTCGTCCATAATCGGACAGGTGCAGATTGGTCTTTCATGGTGAAACATTCCCCCTGAGTTGTGATAGTTACAGATTACGATTAATGAGGGAAAGAGTATGTTTAAATGCTTCCATCTGGTCTTCCGGTATACCTTCAGCAAGTTTTTTATTCATTTCTCTTTCGATTGGAACAAGCACATCGATTAATGCTTTGCCTTCTTTGGTAGGATAAAGCAGGTAGGCTCTACGATCCTGGTCACTCGTTCGACGTTCAACCCAGCCTTTTTTCTCCAGCAAATCGATAATTCGTGCGGTAGTAGGCTGGTCTTTGAAAACATATCCAGCCATTTCTTTCTGGTTAACGCCTTCTTTGCGCACCACATTAAAAAGCACAGAAAATTGTTCTGTGGTGATATCGTAAGGTTTAAATTGTGTTGCCAGCAGAGCAGCTGTTTTACGATGGGTGAGTCCGAGCATGAATCCAACAGATTGATCCAAAGAATAATCCATGAATGGATGAACCTCGCTTCCGTAAAAATATCTCTAAAATTCATATAGTTGTTATAACAACTATATGTGGAACAAGTACTTTTGTCAAAGGCAATTGTTGTGCCACAGGGGCAGAGCATAACGATGCAAAGCGTGAAAAATCCTGCTAGAATAAGCATGAAACGGCTTCCAAAGTAATAAAAAATTTGTTATGTAAGGAGCGTTTAACGATGTTGAAAAATATTCCTGCCATCCTTCCACCGGAGTTGCTCAAACTGATGTCCGAAATGGGACATGGGGATGAACTTGTGCTAACGGATGCGAACTTCCCGGCGGCCAGTCATGCACAGCGGTTAGTACGCTGTGATGGTATAGGCACCGCACAGCTACTAGAAGCGATACTAAAGCTCTTTCCGCTGGACACTTATGTAGAGCGGCCAGCAGCCGTAATGCAGGTGGTTAAGGGAGATCCGGTCATTCCGATCATCTGGGAAGATTACCGGCGGTTGATTGAAGAATACGAGGATATGAGCGATGCCCTGGATTACGAAAATCGCTTTGATTTTTATGAGCGGGCTGCCAAGGCTTATGTCATTGTAGCAACGGGAGAACGGGCTCAATATGCGAACCTCATTTTGAAAAAGGGAGTTATTTTCCCTGAACCAGAACCCGCTCAAGAGCGAATGAATTCAGAAACCTATTAAAAAAGTTCATTATGGCGACGGAGCTGGCGATGCGTTCGTCGCTTTTTACGTTTGCCTGAGCTTCAGTTTTTGTATATTTCCTTATGCTGAATTGAATCATCTTGAGATCAGGATGTTTGCACCTGATAGATAAATGCAAACTTTACTCCGGTTGATGAATGGGAGAAAGGTATGGTTTCTTTTACAATGAATTTAAGAGTGAAGGAAAAGGAATGAAAATATGAAGGGAATGAAGGGAATGGAAATTAGAGTTAGACAAGCAAAGCCAGATGATATTGCTGAGGTTTCCAGGCTATTTAATGAATACCGCATGTTCTATGGTCAGGATTCGGATTTGGAGAGAGCGTCCAGCTTTATACAAGAACGAATGAGTAATCAGGATTCGATTGTTTTCATAGCTGAGTGTAACGAAGGGAGAGAAGAAGGTTCATCCTCTGACGCAGATATAGATGTGAACACAGAGGTTGCCATTCAGGAAAAACATATCGAAGAATCAAGGGTGTCTGATACCGCCATGGGTTTGATACAGATTTATCCCAGTTATAGTTCCGTTTCGATGGGGCCGATTTGGATTCTGAACGACCTGTATGTGGATTCAAAGTATCGACAGAAAGGGATCGCCAGAAAACTGATGCAGGCGGTTATGGAACAGGCTAAGGAGCAACATATTCTTCGAATTTCGCTTTCTACAGCGATCAGCAATCAGCAGGCACAAGCCTTATATGAATCCGAAGGATATACACAGGATCAAAGCTTCATGTATTATGAATGTAACGTTTAGTGTGAAAATGAATCCTGATTAAAAATGCTACAATACATCATCTGTTGTTGACGGGATATGGAGGGTAACCAGATATGATGCAGTGGCTTGCCATGATAACAATGCTGATTGATCATATAGGAGCTGTTTTTTTTCCACATGTGATTGAACTCCGAATTATCGGTCGTATTGCTTTTCCAATCTATGCCTTTGCCGTATTTATCGGCTACAAGCATACACGTAACGTACAGAAATACATATGGCGGTTATTCTGGATCGCAGTGATTTCCCAAGTGCCGTTTATGGCTGCGTTTAATCATTTTTCGCTGAATGTCGTCTGGACCCTCTGGTCGGCATTGTTGGTACTGCTGGCTTTGGATCGACTTCCTTCGAAGCTGATCAGTATCCCGATTGCGATCGGGGCAGGACTGGTTATGGAATGGACACACATGGACTATGGCATGTATGGTTTGATATTGGTGTTGTTATTCCGCTATTTCAAAGGGCCTGTGCTGGTTATGGCACATGTCATAATAAATGTCCTTTACTTGATGTTGCACCATAGTTTTCTGCAGATGTATAGCGTGCTTGCAACAACCGGTATTGCTATCGCACAGCACTACCAGGCAGGTTTTCGCTTGAAAGGGCCACGATGGATCTGGCGTTATTTCTATCCGGCTCATCTGGCGATCATTGCGGTGATTCGTTGGATATAGAGCTGAGAAGTGGCTCAAGGTCAGAAGCACCGTCTGTGGACGAATGTAATGACATGATTCATAGCCTTCTCATTGGTGGGCAGTAAAAAAGCCAAGTTCTTGCCGTAATTGGCGAGAACTTGGCTTATTATTTTAGTTCCAGTTGCTCTTAATCAGTGTTCAAAACCCGTTTACTCTGCCACCTTCGTTGTTCCATAATTCGGTCGAATCGGTGCTGGGAAATAACCGATCTGAACAGCATAATCCAACATGGTATGAATGAAACGATCGTCGGTCTTGGCGCAGAAAATTCCGGCTGGTTCGACATATGCCGTCGTAACAGGTGATGCGTAGGCATATGCTGAATCTTTAGCTCCATCACCTTCCAACTGGGCAATTGCCAGCTGCAAAGCTTCCGGTTCTTTTGCTATGCTCGCATCAAATAACCAGCTGTTATAGTCTTCAAATGGCATCGTTTCGACGTCATAACCAGCACGCTTCACGGCTTCTACTAATGTGTCATATCGAATCGGCTCCGGATTACAGATGTGGAACACACGTCCAGCTGTATCCTGACGCAAGGCAAGATGTACGATCGCTTCACTGGCATAATTGATCGGAGTAAAGTCCATCAGCCAGTCCGCGGCAGGGGCCTTGCCCAGCAACAGCATCGCTTTGATCATCCGGTAGATGGCGTTGCTATCGATATTTGTCTGAAAACGACCGGTATGAGAATTGCATGTCAGGTTGCCAGCACGGTAGATGCTGATCGGCACACCTTCTTCTGCAGCGGTCATGAGTACTTTCTCTGCCTCGAGTTTACTGTCTGAGTACACGTTGTCCACATGCAGATCTTCCGGGAAACGGTCATATTGCAATGTAGATTCCCATTGTCCGCTGAGGGCCAGATCTTCAGGTATGCCCATCGTGGATACATGATGGAACGAAGCCCCTTTTTTGTGACGTATCAGGTTTAACAAAGCAACTGTACCTTCGACATTGGTTTTAGCGAACTGTGCCGCCTCCCCGAAATGACGAACATCAGCCGCACAGTGAATGATACGATCGATTTTTGTCTCAAGGAAACGTTGCTGGTCGCYGGAAAGCCCCAGATTTTTTTCCTCCAAATTTCCCTCAACAATAACGACACGATTCACAAGCTGGTCAGCAAGTTGTTTGCCGAAATAACCCTGCATCACTTTGCTCAAACGTTCCATTGCTGTCATATCATCGCTTGGGCGACGAACAAGGGCGTAGATGCGTGCCGAAGACGTTACAATTAACTGCTGCAATACATGCGAGCCGAGATAACCGGTTGCACCAGTCAACAGCACATGTTCAGGCTGAAGAATGTCCGGGTAACCAAGCTGGGAAGACAGTTCCACCGGATGTTCGGAAAGCTGAGTGATGATGCCATCTGCAGTGGATGTCAGTTTAGCTGGTTCACGTTGTTCTGATAAGAAAGCTACACGTTGAGCAAGCGCACGAATTGTTTTTTCAGCAAAGAAATCGGCGATTTTCAGCTGTGGATAATGTGGTTTCAGAAGAACCAATACGTGGATGACACGCAAGGAGTCACCACCAATACTGAAGAAACTGTCTTCGACACCAAACTCCTCATGCTGTAGAATCTCCTTCCATGCATGGAAGAGAACAGATTCCGTTTCTGTTTCGGGCATCACGCGGTCTTGCTGCTCGGTATGACGTTCAGCATGTGGCATGGATACCATAGCTTTGCGATTGATTTTTCCTGTTGGAGCAATCGGCATCTCATCCAGCTGGCAGATCCACTTCGGTACAAAGTATGATGGAAGCTTCTCTGAAAGTGCTGCTTTGATATCAGCTACGGAGAGGGTGTTCCCATCTTTGGACGTAAAGTAGCCTACGAGCATGTTTTGGCCGTCCGCTTCCTTTTTCGCAATAACGGCAACGTCTTGAATCTGCTCCAGTCTTGCCAAATGATCTTCGATCTCGCCGATCTCGATCCGGTGTCCCCGGATTTTGAGCTGAGAGTCACTGCGTCCCACATATTCCAATAATCCTGTATCCAGCAATTTGGCAATATCACCGGACTTGTAGATTTTCTCACCCATAGCAAAAGGACTATCAATAAAGGACTGTTCCGTCCGCTCTGGCTGATTTAAGTATCCTTTGGCAAGAGCAGGAGTGGCAATATATACTTCACCAGGTACACCTACAGGGCAGAGTTGCTGCTCTTCGTTGACAATGTATATTTTGTAGTTATGAATAGGTCTGCCAATTGGGATGTTAACGACGTGTTCTGGAACTTGCTCACTAATTCGGTGTGTAGTGGTAGCCACTGTGCATTCAGTCGGACCGTACACGTTAACAATGTCAATCTGGTTGCCAAATTTGCGTTGGAAAGCCCGAACTTGCTCCCCATACAGTGCTTCTCCGGCTACGGTGATGATGCGCACTTTTGCAAGCTTATGAAAGCCTTCATCTGAAAGATAAGAGGCCAGTTGATTGAAGAAAATGGTAGGCAAAATCGTAATGATCGTTGTGCCCGTTCGCTCAATTGCACTTGCAAATTCTTCAATAGATACCCGTTCTTCCGCAGACAAGAGATAAAGCTCAGCGCCATAGAACAGAGCGCCGATGGTGTCCCATACCGATGCATCGAAGCTGTATGTGGCAAACTGAGTTAATACATCGCCGGATTGAATGTCGCAGTCACGCTGTACAACACTGCCCAGATTGGTCACACCTCGGTGGGCGATAAGTGCACCCTTCGGTTTGCCAGTAGAGCCTGAAGTATAGATGACATAAGCGAGATCATCTGGTTTGATATCCAGGTTGGGGTTGCTGGCAGCAAATCCTGCGAGCCGTCCGTCTACGGAAAGAATCTGACGCACCGTAGAAATGCTGGAGAATAATTCTTTGGCTTGATTAAACGAGGCCTCGGTTGTCAGTACAAACGGAGAGGCTGTATCTTCGACAATGTAGCTGTTCCGTTCTTGCGGATGTTCAGGATCAATCGGCACATAGGCACCGCCTGCTTTAAGAACACCGAGCAACGAAATAATCGTATCCAGGCTGCGATCCATAAAAATGCTGACGAATTCACCTTGCTGCAATCCGTTTGAGATTAGAACACGAGCCACCTGATTTGCACGTTCATTCAACTCACGATACGTATAAGCTGCTGAAAGTGAAGTGATCGCCGGGGAATCCGGGTACGCTGCGGCAGTTGCTTCGAACCAGCCATGAATCGTTGAATGGGCTGGTTCAAGAACTGCCGTGTCGTTCATTTCTCGATAGATCAAACGGTCTGAAGCCGAGAGAATGTCTACTGCGCCAATTGCTCTACCATCATCCCGCAAGAGAGCGAGAAGCAATGTCTGAAAATATTCTGCATACCGCAAAAGAGTTGATTCTTGTAATAACGAACGGTCATAAAATAGATCGAGTATCATTTCATCCTGATCATAACGAACGTTCCAATTCATCACCTGAGGAGCCTGAGGCAATTGTACGCTGTTCAGCATGAACAATGTCTCAGGATATCCTCCGGTTTGTTGTGTATAGGGAATCTGAAGCTGCTGCGTTATCTGTGTAAGTAGCTCACTGAAAGTTGTGTTACCTTGAACCTGTATTGAAAGATAAGAAGCAGCCTGATCCGGAGCAAGTACTCCGATCGCTAGCTCTTGTTCAGCAGACAATCGGAATAACAAGGCTGCATAAGCTGAAAGGAATGCAGGGTACACCATCTGTTCCTCAAACTTCTGTTTAAGTTCACGACTCAATGACGCTTCCAATGTGATATGAGTAGACTCATAAGAGAATGTTTGCTGGCGACGTCCATAATCCAATGGAATCTGAAGAACAGGTAAGCCAGATTCCACGGAGTGGGATAATGATTGGTTTTCAATCACTTCAGGTATCCTCCTTGGTTGTAACTGAATGTTGGTTTATTTTTTATTTTTGCTTGCTTACATTGAAATGAGAGATTAGTTCCTGTAGCTCTTGAGACATATCATTCAGTCGAGTGGAGGAGTCTACCAGTGTAATCAGAGATGCCTTTTGCTCGTCCACAGATACAGAAATCTTCTCGCTGCTATCCGCTGTCTTGCTTACACTTGCAGACAAGTCGTCGGCTGTTGCGGTCATTTCTTCTGTGCCAGCTGAAATTTCCTGAGTTGCACTTGACACTTCCTGAATCTGATGGGATACCTTTTTAGCTGCTTCAAGGATTTCATCGAATAATTGACCGGTCTGATCTGCTACAGAGAGGCCTGTATCTACTTCAGAAGTACCTTGTTCCATGGCTTGCACGGCTTGTTTAATACCGGCTTGAATTTCTTGAATCAATACGCCAACCTGACTGGTTGCCTGTTCGGACTGTTCGGCGAGCTTACGTACTTCGCCAGCAACCACCGCAAAACCTCTTCCTTCTTCACCTACACGAGCAGCTTCAATGGATGCATTAAGAGCGAGCAGGTTAGTTTGGCTCGATATCCCTGAGATAATGTTTAGGATATCTCCGATTTCCTGTGAACGGCTCTCCAGCACTTCGATTGCAGAAGCCGTATTTTTCACGGATTGAGTAATCAGGTTCATTTGTTCAGATACTTGACGAACCACAGTGTTACCTTGCTGTGAACGACGCTCCATCTCATAGGCTTCATCCGCAACACTTGCGGAACTGCTCGCAATGGTCTGAATTACGGTAGCCATCTCAGACATTGCGCGTGCGCTGTCACGGGTAGCTTGCTCCTGTGTGCGGATATTGGAAGAAATATGAGAGACGTTACTATTAATGGTGTCTGCGTTGTCACTGTTGCGTTCAGAGACTTCATAGAGTTCCTTCGCGGATTGATTCACTTCCTGAGAAGTGATTTGCACTTTTACGATAGTGTCGTTGATTCGGCGTACCATGACGTTGAATTTCTCGTTAACAAGTCCCAGATCATCTTTTCCTGTCTGGATGTTGACATCCAAATTACCTCTGCTGACTTCATCAATGCCTTTGATCAGATGACGAATCGGAGAGAGGGTATTTTTAACGACCAGGTATTGAATAATGAGGAACAGCAGCAAGAACGCCACGAGAATAATAATTCCATTTAATAACAACGAGTTCAGACCTGCAGGAACTGCTTTGGCATCCGCATCCACAGCGAAGTAAGCGAAAATCTTGCCGTTGTTGTCTTTGATTGGATAAGCAATGGTTGTCCAGGTTCCGAAGTCATCAGAATAAAAGGTGGTGAACGTTGGACGATCGGTATTCAGCATTTCTTTCAGGGCATTGGCTACAACGACCGGTTGTTCGTACATATCGCCAATATTTACGTTGTCGCTCTGAAAAGCCTCTCTCAGGTTCGTTGGCATCGCAACAAGGGAAGTTAACCGTTTGTTGTCGCCGCCAAGCTCCACACCAAAGATATAGGCTTGTGCGATGTTAGGATAATATTTTTGCATTTCATCAAAATAGGCTCTTAGTTTCGTCTGTGCAGTACCTTCGTAGCTACGTTCTGTGATTGCAGTTTGTACATCTGCAGGATTAATATCTTGGGCCCACTTTTTCGTAATCTGTGCTACTTGGCCATGAAGCTGGTCGACGAGAACCGTTCTTTGAAAGTAATAACTGCTTGCAATCAAAGCCACGCCGATAATGATAATGTTGGTAAATGATAGCAATAGATTTTTGGAGAAAAACGACATGTTTTTCCAACTCAATGATTTCACTAAACTCCACTCCTGATCTTCTATAAAATTAAAAATCTGTAAGGTGTGCTTACGGTGTAAAAAAGTTACTTCATTCAGTCATCTCCTCCTAGGGGAATATGAGACAATGGTCTTGGTTATTGGTTGCTATGCAAGACTTATGTACCTTTTGGAACCATGTGTGTCTAATTATTAAAACACATCTATTACTATTATGTCGTGTGAAATGTCGTTAAATTGAATAGTTTTGTTAAAACTTTTTTAATTTTTTACGTATTTATGGACATAGCATTCTTTTTATAGGTAATTAGTACTGTTTATTATTAAAAATTGCCATTTTTTAGTTTCATTCTGTATTCTATAACATAGCGGGAAAATTTACACCATTTATCATCAGAAAATGGACTCATCTGGCTTGGAAGCATGGATATACATCGGATGAGGTTTTATCTATAATAAATACATATGGTTTCATACAAATTAAGAGCAGGCGGGGGTTAAATAATGAATCTGAAGCAGATTGCGGCAGAACATGCGGCAACGTTCGTTGAAGATGGAATGAAGGTTGGTTTGGGTACAGGCTCAACTGCATATTTCGCGATATGTAAAATTGGGGAGCGGGTACAAGCAGGTCTGAATATTCAGGCAGTTGCTACCTCAGAGGCTTCGGACAAGCTGGCACGGGAATGGGGGATTCCGATTATTCCTTTTGACCAGATCGGACGATTGGATCTGACGATTGATGGAGCGGACGAAGTTGATCCGGAGTTTAACCTGATCAAGGGCGGTGGCGGAGCACTTCTGCGTGAAAAAATAGTTGCTGCGAACAGCAATAAACTGATTATTGTTGCCGACGGTAGCAAGGCTGTACAAAAACTTGGGAAATTTCCTTTGCCGGTTGAGGTCGTACCTTTTGCCTCAGAATGGACCTTTCAGACGCTTGAAAAAATGGGATGTCAGCCGAAGTGGCGAATGAACGGAGAAGAACAATACCTAACGGATAACGGAAATTTGATTGCAGACTGTCAGATGGGAGCCATTGCTGATGCAACCGAACTTAACGTGCAACTGAATATGCTGCCAGGTGTCGTGGATAATGGACTATTCGTGAATATGGCAGACGTTGTGATCATCGCGAAAGAAGATGGCACTATAGATGAGCTTCACCGTCCGCAATGAATTTATCGGAGAGTGGGTGTCATGATTTAATATGAAAGAACTGCCCCTTAGAGATGATGAGCTTGTTCTTCGCGTAGTGGAACAAGACGACATTATTAAACTTTATGAGCTGATCTACAGTGATGACGATCCTGAATGGAAGAAATGGGATGCACCTTATTATCCTCTGGAGCCTGTTCATTACGATCAATACGAGCGCAATACGCACGCACGGTTGAAAGCAGATCAAAAAGCAGGACGTCCGGAATCCATCCGGATCATTGAAGCAGACGGAGAAATCGTGGGAATGATTAGCTATTATATCGAAGATCCGCTATCCATGTGGCTGGAGATGGGAATTATAATCTACAAACCTGCCAGATGGGGGCGGGGGATTGGTACACGATCACTACATATGTGGGCAAGTCATTTGTTTGAACACATGCCTATTGTGAGAGTTGGACTGACTACTTGGTCCGGCAATGAGCGAATGATTGGGGCTGCTGCAAAGATAGGACTGCAGATCGAAGGGCGGATGCGGAAATGCCGGGTCGTTCTTGGGAAATATTATGATTCAATTCGAATGGGCATGCTGCGTGAGGAATGGGAACAGAAGTTATCCGGCGAAAAGGACGGAAATGTATATAACTGATGGAGGATTATAGAAATGCTGAACAAGGAGGATAACCGGGAGCTGTCATTGCAGTTGTTTGTGGTTCTTATTCGCGCTTACAACTCAGTGACATCACGTTCCAATCGGGACATCCAGGGCCATGGACTCAATTCCACAGAATTTGGTGTACTTGACTTGTTATATCATAAAGGACCACAGGCCTTGCAAAAGATTGGTGAAAAAGTGTTGATGTCCAGCGGCAATATTACGTATGTTGTTGATAAGCTGCAAAACAAGAATTTACTGTTTCGGCGTCCCTCCAAGGAGGATCGTCGGGTAATATATGCTGAATTAACGGAAGAAGGAAAACGGTTATTCACGCAAATATTCCCACAGCATCATCAAGTCATTATCGACATTTTGGAGGGGCTTGACCCTACCGAAAAGGTGGATGCGATACGTCTGCTGAAGAAGCTTGGACTTGCAGCAGAAGGCAAAACGGACCTGCGTTTATAACGTAGATCCGTTTTTTTTTTGTGTCTTCAACGTGCTTCGGATACTGGCTATGTGGCTTGCGTATGGCTGCATAATATAGGAAGATTGTTTTATAACGTCGAAAGTATATACACCAGCTTCATGTATAATAGATTAGCAGAGTTGCCTTGAATGGAATTATATGAACAGAATCATATAAACGGAATCATATAGATGAAATAGATTTGTGCGTTAGCAGGATGTAGAAAAGGAGGAATGCATCGATGAGTCATCGGGAGGCTGGAGAACGTTTACTTCAGAATGCAGGGATCTTGGCTGAGAAAATAACCGAAATGCAGTATCGATTGCAACCCGACTTAATGGAGCGTTTCGGTCCGATTGGGAAAATAAGAACCAAACAGGACTCACAGTACAGTCTGAGCTATCTGGCAGAAAGTGTGCTTGTGAAAAGTCCCAGCTTGTTCACTCACTATATATCATGGTTAAAAGTGCTGCTTGCAGGTTACCAGGTATCGGCAGAGGATCTGGGAATGAACCTTCAGCTGATCAAAGAGGCATTAAATGAACAATTCGAACAACCGCATCGTGAGTTTCTATTGGAATATCTGGAGATGGGGATCGATGTAACGAAGAAAGTGGAAACCCAATCCAGTTTTATTCATGCATCAATGCCCTACGGAATGGAAGCTGATGTTTATTTGCAATATCTGCTAAACAATCAGCGGAGGGAAGCTTTTGAAATTATCGAGTCGGAACTGGATGGCGGAGCATCGATCCGTGATATGTATCGGTACATTTTTCAGCCTGTTCAATATGAGATTGGTCGGCTGTGGCAACAAGGCCAGATTAGTGTAGGTCAAGAGCATTTCTGCACAGCAGCAACGCAATCATTTATTTCACGGTTGTATTCCAGATGGATGATCGGGCCGAATCAGGGTAAAAAACTCGTCGCAGCCTGTGTGGGGAGTGAACAGCACGAGGTTGGGCTGCGAATGCTCACGGATGTATTTGAAATGGAAGGCTGGGATACGTATTACCTCGGCGCTAATGTTCCCAATGGAAGTATTGTGGAAGCAATCAAGCAGCATAAGAGTGATGTTATAGCGATTTCAGTGACAATGACTTTTCATCTTCATCTGGCTAAAGAGTTAATCGAACGTATACGTAGCCATGCTGAAATAGCCCATGTCAAAGTGATGGTAGGCGGTTATCCGTTTAATATAGACAAAGATTTATGGCGAACAGTTGGTGCTGACGGTTATGCACCTGGAGCGGACGAGGCGGTTGCCATTGCTGAGCGTATGCTTATTCATCCGGTATCGCTTGACAGCGTAAGTAAGGTAATGGAATAGGAAAGGGCTGAAGTGATGCCTAATGACAATGAAGAGATACAGAGACTGCGCAGAACGATCGAGCAGTTATCGGATCAACTGATTCGAACCAAAGAACAAGAGGAGCGAACACTGTCGGCATTTTCGGATATGAACAATGAACTGGTCACGCTTCAGCGGCAGCTGAGTAAGAATAATGCTGGTCTTGAGACGGCACGCCAGCAGGCAGTGGCATCTGACGAATCTAAAAGTGCTTTCATGGCGGTCATCAGTCACGATTTCCGCACACCGCTGAACGGAATATTGGGAATGGCAGAATTGTTAGCATTGTCGCCTCTATCGGCGGAGCAGAAGGAATCAGTAACCGTTATCCAGGAGGCGGCCAAACTTCTGCTCAAATTAATTCAGGATCTGCTGGATCTTTCCAAGCTTGAGGCAGGACAGGTGCGTCTTGAGCAGGGAGAAGTGAATCTTCAGGAAATTCTGGATCACATCTTCCGTTTGCTTAAGCCGCAGATTGATAAGAAAAGAAACCAGTTTGTGATTGATTGTGATTCGGAAATCGCCGCTGTACTTGAAGGGGATTCCACCCGAATTACACAAATACTGATCAACCTGATTCAGAACGCTAATAAATTTACTGCCGATGGTTCAGTTAAGATGCGGGTTAAACTTGTGAACCAACATGCAAGTAAACAGCTTGTTCGGTTCGAGGTGCATGATACTGGTATTGGCATTTCAGAAGAAGATCAGGCTCGTCTATTCCAGCCTTATATGCAGACAAAACAGGGACGTTTGAAGGAATATGAAGGTACAGGTCTTGGCTTGTCGATCTGCAAGTCACTCGTTACTCTAATGAATGGACAGATTGGCGTTGAGAGTAAAGAAAGAGAAGGTTCCACTTTCTGGTTTGAGCTTGAACTTGGACTACAGATGGCCGAAAGCGGAAAGATTGCCGGACAAACGGGTGGAGACGAACCTTCGGTGAATCCAGATAAGTCTGCGGAGGATTCTAGTACCTTGCCGATTTTGCTGGCTGATGATAATGCCATTAACCGTCAGCTTGTCCAGCTGCAACTCAAAAAGCTTGGTTTTCCAGAGCTTGAATGTGTATTTAATGGGGAAGAGGCTGTAGATGCGTTTCGTCATAAAAAATACAGCCTGATTCYGATGGATAGTATGATGCCGGTCATGGATGGAATCGAAGCTGCTCTTCAGATTCGTACAATTGAGCGGGATGAGATGCGCCAACCAACGCCGATAATTGCAATGACTGGCCATGTCATGCAAAGTGAAAAAGATAAGTGTTATGAGGCTGGAATGAATGATTTTATCGGCAAGCCGTTTACATTGGAGGTGCTGGGCTCAATCATTCGGAAGTGGCACTCTGCATCGAAACCCGTGCAGATTCTAAATATGAACGTGGTTCGTGAAATTGCCGAATTAAACACGGATGGCAGTCAAACGTTGCTCAGTATGCTACTGGAGATGTATCGTGCAGAAACGCCGGGGAAAATCGAGGACTTGCGCAGACATGTGGTTTCAGCCGATCATGAGGCCGCAGCCGAGACAGCACATGATTTAAAATCCGGGAGTTTGAGTCTCGGCATCAGTTACCTTGCAACCTTGTTCAGTCAGATTGAGGAATTCGCTAAGCAAGAGCAAACTCATCAGGCTGAGCCTTTGCTTGATAAGCTTCTTCCCGCGTATCAGGCTGCGTGTAGTGCGCTCCAGCAGGCTAATAAGAGTTGAAATATGCCATAATACGGTTGTATTATTATACCGAGTCGCTGTACCTTATCGACAGCAAGGGAGGATCTATTTCATGATATTTTACGGCCTGGCGGCTCTCATTATAATCATAACGGCTCTGTTGTGGGCCGGGGGACTCTATTTCTTCAAGACAGCCATTCGGCGTACACCGAAAACATTTTTGGTAGATAATCCAAATCTGAAAACGGAAGTAGACGATGAACTGATCAGCAGTGCTGCGGATCTACACTGGCTTGATGCTCAGGATAGCAAGACTATTACGATTCAGTCTCAGGATGGACTCAGGCTCTCTGGCATCTGGCTTCCATCCAAGAACCAATCTGCACAAACGGTTATTTTGGCCCATGGCTACTCTGGAAAAGGTAGAGAAATGGCGGGATTCGCCAGATTTTACGCCGAGACGCTGGGTTATCATGTATTGATGCCGGATGATCGTGGACATGGTCAGAGTGAAGGAGAAATCATCGGGTTTGGCTGGTTAGACCGGAAGGATTATGTTCAATGGGTCGGTTGGGTACTGGAACATGTAGGTATGAATACGGATATCGTTCTACATGGTATATCGATGGGAGGAGCTACGGTACTGATGACAGGCGGTGAGGAACTGCCCTCTCAGGTTAGAGCCATCATATCGGATTGTGCGTATACCTCGGTGGAGGAGGAATTGACGTTTCAGTTGAAGCAGCTGTACAAACTGCCTGCCTTTCCATTCATTCCGGTTACCAGTTTGATCACAAGATGGAAAGCCGGATACTCATTTAAAGAAGCATCGGCTTTGAAACAACTTGTTAAAGTAGGCGTTCCGGTGCTGTTCATTCATGGGGAAGCGGATACCTTTGTACCAACGGATATGGTCTATCGTTTGTACGAAGCTTGTCCCACCGATAAGGAATTGCTGACGATTCCTCGTGCAGGCCATGGCACTGCCTTTCAGGTGGATGGTAAGAAATATAAAGCGGTGCTTGACACTTTTTTGCAGAAACATATGCCATACCGAGAGGGATCAGCCCACTGATTCCCTAGGTATTGTTGAGTTCTCAGTTATGGATTAACTAACAAACCTAGATTTCACTTGGAGGTAGAAGACATGCCACGTTTTTCAAGAGAATGCTCGTATTGTCATAAACCTATGGGAGCGGATGAATTCAAGTGTAAGTCATGCGGCAACATGGTCACGACCAAAACGTCCAAGCCCGAACAACCTCACATGATGGAGTACGAACAATCTGCACTGGATCAGTACTCGATGGGGATACTTGTGATCATGACATTGTTTTTTGCTCCCATTGCCATGACCGTCGGTGGAGTGCTGTTGTTTAATGACCATGCCAGTAAACGGGATGCAGGGAAAATTCTTGTCACTGCAAGTATGATAATGATGATTATCTATCTGATTCTTTTCTTCGTTTTTGTGTGAAGGTTACTGTAAAGGTCTAAATCCATTGCAGGAGGTACCGGAATGCGAGATGAACAATTTGAGGCTGCTCGTCAAGCGGAAGCGGGATATCATTCTAACTTTTATCAAAACAATGAATTGTTTGAAGACGGAACATGGATGTCCAGACCCATGCCTATGGTGATGGAGATGTTGGAACGTTTGCTTGTTCATAAACAAGAATTACGTGTGCTTGACCTGGGATGTGGTGTCGGCAGACATACGATTCCGATTGCACAACGTCTGGTAGATACAAACAGCGAGGTTATTGGCGTCGATCTACTGGATGAAGCGGTAGAGGGTCTTCGCAAATATGCGAAGCAGTATCAGGTGGATCACATCGTACAGGCTGAAAAAGCAGACGTCGAGCATTATCAGGTTCAACCAAATGCTTTTGATTTTATTGCGGCGTGTTCCTGTCTGGAACACACATCCAGCAAAGAGGCCTTTCTTGAAGTAGTAGAGCGGTTACAGGCGGGAACCCGGATCGGAGGCATCCACTGTATTACGATGAGCACCAGTGTCGAGGAAAAGGAAATCGAGACCGGCCGTCAGATCGAGCCGTTGATTGAGTTGAATCTGTCGACATCCGAGGCCATTGTGCTGCTGGAGCAAGCCTACGAGGGGTGGAACATCCTATTACAGGAGCATGTGACCCAGACGATCCAGGAAGAGAAGTATGATGAACCAACAGAGTTCCGTTGTGAGCTGCTTCGGTTTGCGGTACAGAAAGATTAATGGACTTGTCTTGAACTTTGCAAAATTACAGTCTACAATACGATAACGGGTTGAGAACGCCTTTATTATCGCAGGGTTAAATAAGCTTGGTCCGAGAAGTATGTATATTGGAGGAATAGATTTGTTGAAAAATTTGAAGCCACGACTGCAGGAACCAGAAGTACAGGAGTTGTTGTCTTACGCTGTCTTTCCTGACCCGGAAAAGGTTAATCAGACGGTACAGCAGTATGTGACACAAAGTAATCTGTTTCTGACTGGATATGAGGACGAAGAACAGCTGGTCGGTCTGATTGGCTATGAACATACAGGAGCGAGTGAAATTACCATTCGCCATATTGCCGTGCTGCCGGAGAATAGGTTCAAGAACTATGGTCGGGGCATGATTTCTCAGCTTCTTGCAGAGTACAATCCAGATACTTTGATCGCAGAGACGGATCAGGAGGCAATAGAGTTTTATCGAAATACAGGATTTGTCGTCTATAGTCTTGGAGAGTTGTATCCAGGAGTAGAGAGGTTCCGTTGTGTTCTTGAAAAGGAAGAGGATGAGGACGACGTATAACAGGGTTTTCGCGTAATGCATTCAGCATATAATTGGACATAAAGAAATCAGATAGGATATTTGGCTTGGCATATGTGCTGAGCCGGATGTCCTGTTTTTTTTGTTTTAAAAATAGGAAATAAGTATTGCTCTCGAACATAGTTTCATTATAGAATAGTTTTGCTGATGAATAGTTCGTTAGATGAACTAGTTTTGGAAGGAGGAACGTACATGAACACGCCAGATGCCAAAAGTTTGGTGAATCGTTATCTGGACGCTTCGTTTTTGGTGACCAAGCGATTTGATACGCGGATACGCGAAAAGGTGGGCCAGACGGTCACAACCGATCAGTTCTGTGCTCTGCGTCTCATTCACGAGAAACCTGCCTGCACCCCATCGGATCTCGCAGAGCTTCTATGTGTAGGCAAGAGCAGCATTACGGCTCTGGTTAACAAGCTGGCTGACCGAAATCTGGTGCATCGAACAGGTGATGAGCGTGACCGCCGTGTTATCTATCTGACTTTGACGGATGCTGGCCTGCAGATGTACAAGGAGACCGAATTGGAGATTCAGAAGCTGCTGGAACCTTACCTGAAACATTTTACACCGGAAGCGGTTCAAAACTTTATTGATTCATTTGAGAAGCTGGCAGCACTGCTAACACAAGAAGAAGGGCTGGAGAAGCAATGAGAGCGATATTAAAAGGGCGCTGGTGGATCATGGGGCTGTGGATTGTAGCCGCCGCTGTATTGATGTTTACCGCGCCAAACATGAGCGAGTTGATTCGTGAAAAGGGACAGTTTTCTGTTCCGGAAGGATATTCTTCCACCAAAGCGGCAGCGATTCTGGATGAAGCGGCGGCCCAAAATGGGGAACAAAAAGGGACCTCCATCGCACTGGTGTTTTATAATGCGGATGGTCTTGGAACAACGGGCAAACAAGAAGCAGAAAAGGCAGTCAAACTACTCGAAGCCGATAAGCAAAAACTCGGCATTTTGTCTGTTCTGGAGCCTTTCTCCCAGCCGGAACTGTCGGACAAAATGATTTCGAAGGATGGCAAAACCATTCTGACCTCGCTCTCGATTGAGATGGGTGATCGCACGGTCAAGGAAATGCGAAATGACCTGAATGGCGCGCTGAAATCAGTGAATGTTGAACATTATATTACAGGTAAAGGTTTGATTGATGAGGATACGATTGAGAGTTCTCAGGAAGGACTTAAGAAATCGGAGTATATTACGGTTGTTTTTATTTTACTTATTCTTTTCGTGGTATTCCGTTCGTTTGTAGCTCCATTTGTACCGCTGCTTACGGTGGGTATCAGTTATATCGTATCTCAGCAGATTGTTGCGTTCCTGGTAGATGGGGTTAACTTCCCGCTCTCCACGTTCACACAGATCTTTATGGTTGCAGTCATGTTCGGGATTGGAACGGACTACTGTATCCTGCTGATCAGCCGGTTTAAGGAAGAGCTTGCGCACCATGAGAACACATGGGATGCCATTATTGCTACATATCGCACCGCAGGTAAAACGGTATTTTTCTCCGCTTTGGCGGTATTGGTTGGATTCGTGGCAATCGGCTTTGCCCAGTTTATGCTGTACCGCTCTGCGGTAGCCGTAGCCGTGGGGATCGCCGTGATGATGCTGGCACTTGTAACGATTGTGCCATTCTTTATGGCTGTGCTGGGCAGAAAATTATTCTGGCCATCCAAAGGTTCACTGGAACATGCCGAAAGCAAAATCTACGGGGCAGCAGGGAAGTTTTCCCTTAAACGTCCGTGGGCAGCGCTGCTGATTGTTGCAGCAGTCACTGTGCCTCTTCTCATGACATATGACGGGAAGTTGTCATTTAACAGCCTTGACGAGATCGGTGACAAATACGATTCGGTTAAAGCGTTTAACATTATTTCGGATAGCTTCGGCCCAGGTGAATCTTTGCCGGGTCAGATCGTCATTCAGAACGACGAAACGATGGATAATGCAAAATATATGGCTGTAGCAGAGAAAATCAGCCGCGAAGTAGAGAAGGTTCCCGGGGTTGCAGGCGTTCGTAGTATGACACGTCCAACAGGGGATGAGATTAAAGATTTTGAAGTAACCAAACAAGTAGGTACATTATCTGATGGTCTGGGCGAGGGCAAGACAGGTCTGGACAAAATAAGCGATGGTCTTAGCAAAGCTAGCAATGAACTTAGTAAAAATGAGCCTCAACTTAAACAAGCGGCTAGTGGTGCTGGAGAGCTGACTAAGGGCACAACTCAGCTGCAATCGGGTATTACACAGCTCAGCGATGGACTAAAACGTATTGAAAAAGGTATTCGGGACGGTTCATCTGGCGCAGGGGATCTGAAGGCTGGACTTCAACAAGCCAAAACCAGTGCAGACCAGCTTGCCAAAGCGAATAACCAGTTGTTGCAGGCCTATCGTCAAGCTGGAGCAGGGGTTGCTGCGCTGGGTGATGGAACGAAGGAACTGGAACAGCAATTGACAGGTATTTCAACAGCCTTGACGAGTCTGACCGCATCGTTCTCTGCCCTGGAAGAGCGTTTCCCGGAGTTGCAGCAAGATGCCAACTATCAACGCATCAAAGGCACGATTGGCCAAACCGGTTCAGGTACAGCACAGCTTGCGCAGGGACTGAACCAGATTCAGACGAATCTGAGTACAGCTGCAGCTGGCATTAATCAGGCCAATGAAGGTTTTGCTTCTGCTGCATCGGGACAGAAGGCGCTGGCTGATGGCCTGGGTCAGATTGTATCAGGTATTGGTCAACTGGAGACAGGACTGAAACAGGCTGCCAATGGTCAAGGTAAAGTCATCAAAGAGATTCCTTCCATCCAGAATGGTCTGGGTCAACTTCAGGGAGGACAGGAGAAGATCCAGAAGGGCTTCTCGGATCTCAGTGGTCAATTATCGCAACTGACAGATGGCTTGAATCAAAGTGTAGATGGAATCAAGAAGGTAGCGGGCGGTCTCGATTCCGCTCAGGATTACCTGACACAACTGCAAAATTCACCGGATTCGGATCTCGCAGGCTGGTACGTACCTGAAGAAGCCTTGAATAATAAGGACTTCAAAAAGGTGTTTGATACGTATCTGTCGAAAGATCGCAAAACAATGACGCTGGATGTTATTTTTGCAGAAAATCCGTATGGTACAGAAGCGATTGACCGTGTGCCGGATATCGAAGCTGCAGTACATCGTGCAGTTCAGGGCAGTGCGCTTGAAAAAGCAGACGTTGCCGTGGGCGGTGTAACCAGTACGTTTGCAGATTTACAGTCGATTTCGAACAAAGATTACACACGTACCGTTATGCTGATGCTCGCAGGAACATTTATCATTTTGGTAATCCTGCTTCGTTCTGTCATCATGCCGATATATCTCATTATTTCGCTACTGCTTGCGTACTTCACATCAATGGCACTTACGGAAGTGGTCTTTGTGAATATTATGGGTTATGCCGGGATCAGCTGGGTTACGCCATTCTTTGGATTCGTTATGCTGATTGCGCTTGGCGTGGATTACAGCATCTTCCTTATGGATCGTTTTAACGAAAATAAAGGCATGAGAGTACAAGATGCGATGTTATACGCGATGAAAAACATGGGGACCGTTATTTTGTCTGCAGCGGTTATTCTCAGTGGAACTTTCGCCGCGATGTACCCTTCAGGGGTGCTCTCGATGATGCAAATTGCTACCGTTGTGCTTAGTGGTCTGATTTTGTATTCCCTGTTATTCCTGCCATTCTTCGTGCCTGTAATGGTGAAGACATTTGGTCGGGCCAACTGGTGGCCGTTCCGGAATAAGGAACAGTCGGAATCTTCCGAATCGAATCATACCATTGGCATGTAATCATCTGATATGTAACATTATTGATATATTGATATTTCATATGGAAGGGAGGCTCTGCCGCATGATGCGGTGGGGCTTCTTTTTTTTCTTTTTCATATTATAAATAATGGACACAAAGACAGGCGTCTGCCTTAGGACACTATCCCGCGCTTTGCCAGACCTATCTTCATAGGATATAGGGAGTTCATTAATGATCAGGAAGATCAGCAGCGAGAGGGGTGGCGGGATGGTATATCGTTATGTGGCTATAGGGGATTCCTTGACGGTAGGTACAGGAGCATTGCTCGGAACCGGATTTGTTCCAATATATCGCCGTATGGCTGAAATGAATCTTCGTACATTTGTATCCATGGACAATCTGGGGGTGAACGGGCTAACATCGGGAGAACTGCAGCAGATGATTAACGGGCATCCTCGGGTACGTCAGGCGCTGCGTGAAGCGGATATGATTACGATATCTATTGGTGGAAACGATTTGATCCGTACATTTAAAGCCAGCGGAGGTATTCCAAGTGCCGGGAAAATGACACAGGTGCTGGGTGAAACACGTCAACATGTATCTCAGGTGATGAGACAAATTCGGCAGTTAAAAGGAGACCAGAAGTACTTTGTCCGTTCCATAGGATTGTACAACCCGTATCCACAATCAACCGATGCTGCATACTGGGTGCGGCAGTACAATTCTTATTTAAATGGTGCCGGATCAGGTAACTATTCATGCGCACAAGTTTACGACAAGTTTGAAGGACGGGAACGGGAATTATTATTTTGGGACAGAGTCCATCCGAACGCAAGGGGATATCGGGTTATCGCTGATCAGTTGAATCGAACGGGGTATTTTCCTTTTGCTTGAAAGCTGAAGAAAACTAGACCTGTCCCAAGACTTCCGATATGATGAAAGAGTTCATTTAAACTATTGTATATAGAGGAGTTAAAATCGGTGTCTAACAAGCAGCAAAATTCTCTTCTTCCAACTGAAAAGCAAATGATCTCTGAAGTGTTAGCCTTATATGGCTTCACATCACAGTGGCAAGGTGAGCGGAGCAAGGGTGGCATGAACAACTCTACTTTTGTGTTGCATACAGGTGATGGAACTTATGTTATGAGACAATACGAAACACATAATGATCAAGCGAAAATAGCTTTTGAACATGGCGTGCTAACTGCACTGTCTGATATCGACTTTGAACTTGAATCGCCTAAACCAGTCAATTCATTATGTAGCGATTATGAGGGGCGGGAATCTAAGGGGAGTAATAATATTGTTCAAAAAAATAAAAAGACTTACCAGGTCATTCAGGATTATCACACAGGCGCCACAAAAATAGTATCTTTGTTTCGTTATCTGGAAGGTGTCAATCCCGTATGGGATTACCCTGATCAGTTATTCCTGTTGGGCAAGGCAGCAGGACAGTTGTCAACAGCGCTTGCCAGACTTGAAATGAAACTTGAACCGGTATATCCTCCATATTACCGTATTGAAAATGCCTATCCACTCTGTACCCCAGCCTTTTTGTTAGAGCTATGTGCTTCACCGCCAGTGGCGCTGGCAGCATGTACAGAGGAGTTAAGACAGCTACAACATGAACTGCCACGTTTGTTCGAAGCACTTAGCGGAATGGAGCAGCTTCCGCATCAGCTCGTGCATGGCGATGTGAACGCATCCAATGTGCTGGTAGATCCGGCAGGAAATGTGAGTGCAATCCTTGATTATGAGTTTGCTACCTGGGATCTGCGTGTGATGGAGCTGGCCGTTCCGATGTCTGACATGCTGACGATAGACAAGAGCGAAGAATGGATGTGGCGGGCGCAGGCTAATTTGGTTCAGGGATTTAGAGAACATGTTGAATTGAGTGCTACCGAACTCGCAGCGATCCCCCAGTTGATTCTGCTCCGCAGTCTGGACGTGGTGATGCATTTTATCAGCCGAATGCTGGAAGGAACGGATGAGCCGGAAGTCGCTGTGGATCAGATCCTGAAGCTGAAGCAGCGAGTCGATTGGATGCGTAGGAATGAGCAACAATTACGCGAGCTTTTAACGGAATAATAGGTTTGTATTGTATATAAAGTGCACGGGTTCTGCTCTCGGACAGAGAGTATAACCCGTGCACTTTTTATTTTTCCTAAATGATGCTTGCTGACATACGAAGCAGTCCAGCCTACAGCGCTCGTTTGCGGAACCAACTGCGGACAGCCCAGCGTCGTTCCTGACGTTTTTTATATTTTGGCAAGCTACGATACACATTCAGGGATTGATCATAAGCCTGTTTGGCATCATCATTACGCCCTAATGAACGGTACACCGAGCCAAGCAGATAGAAGGCCTCACTGGAGGAAGAATGAATCTCTTGGAACTGCTGTACATAATGAAGGGATTTGTCGCGATCTGTATCCTTGAAGGCTGTAGCAAGATTCAGGTATGGCTGCCCGTACTTTACTCTCGGGTTAATCTCAAGTGCCTGCAAGATATGACGTTCACCTTTGGATATATTTCCTAAATATAGTTCGGTTGTGCCTAAAGCTTCCCAGTAATCTGCAGACTGTTCGTAAGGTCGTTCCAGTTCTAACAAATAGGCGTGTGCTTCGCTGTAGCGTTTACGTTCGATGAGCAGTCTGGCCAGTTCCAGCTTGGAAGATACTTCGTTAGGATTCAGCGCCAGCTGTTGTTTCAGCCGGGATATGTTACGCATGCGTTTGAAAGGTTTGGTGAAGCTTGGAAATACGCCAACAAAGCGACGATCCAGAAAGTACAGAATGACGAGAAAAATCAGAATGGCAAGGAACGGATTGCCGATGATCTGCCAAAGGAGACCAAAAATCAGAAATTTAATAATCACAGATTCAACTCCAGTTACATTGTAATCGCGTATGCACGCCTTGAATATCATACCATATCAGCCTTTGGAAGAATATGTGCCTGCATAGGAAATAGAACCTATTCACCTATAAGAGATGATACGTTTAATCATAATGATGTGGAGAGTGAATCTCCCCTGAATGTTCATCTTAACCATTACGCACCATCGTTCTACGGTAAGCAGCTGGTGTAGTGCCTGTCAGTTTCTTGAACTGTCTGTAAAAATGGGGAAGACTATCGAAACCACAAGCGTCTGCGACAGCAGCCATCGTTTCATCCCCTTGAACGAGATGTTCTTTCGCCATAATAACTCTGCGAGCCAAGACATAATCTGTTAAAGTCATCCCCGTGTAACGCTTGAAAGCCCGGCTAAAATGTGCAGGAGACACCGCAGCTTGTTGTGCGAGGTCAGGTAAAGATAACCCGCTTCGCAGTTTATGATCAATGTCAGACAGGATGGGGGATAACCATGATGGAGCAGGAAGTGACGTTGTGGTATGAGCTGGTCCTGCAGCTGATTCCAGTCGTTCCAGAAATATCAGTAAGAGCTGCAGTCGGAGCAGTGCGGCGTGAGAGCCCAGATGATGGTCGGAACGGAACTCCGTATGAATATCGTCGATCATGGCTGATACTTGTGCCCGCTCGGTCTGGTCCAGATGTCTTTTGTATACTCGCCGTTTGCGGCAGCGCTCGAATGGGTGTAGCAAGGATGAGGACACGCCTCCAGCAGTTGAAGCCAGCAGCCCGGGACTGAAGAATAGTGCTGACGAGGTAACCGGATTGCCCGCATCCGGCAGTGCACGGTGCACGGTGCTGCCAGGAATAAGAAATAAATCCCCCTCCTGCATATCTTCGAGACCTGTATCGATAAAAATACTACCCTGTCCCCGATAGACATAGATAATTTCATGCCAGTCATGCAGATGGTCAGGTAATTCATTTTGCGGAGATTTCGTATCACTATAGACAAGACGAAACGGTATGCCCGACTCAGTCTGGATGGTGGTGCGTACTGGGAAATGTTCCATATGGACTCCTTTGGAGACAAATGTCTCTGTTAAGATGACAATTCTGATCATAAAACAGTATATTTAACGCAATATAAGCAATTTTATTTCCTTTTATTGATGATACAATGAATTTAAAGCGTTTACAATAATAGGATGCCAGCTTTTGATGTTCGCATTCTGAATTCGCAAATAATCGGTGAGGTGAGTGTCCATGTCTGCAAGCACTAAGCGGCCAAGATTGAAGATGCATCTGCTCGGAAATGATAGTCAGCGCAAATGCAAAGAAATGATTGAACGTCCCGTCAAAGTTTTGCAGATCGGGGAAGGCAATTTTTTAAGAGGATTCGCAGACTGGATGCTCCATGAGAGTGCTCGGCAAGGCAAGTTTCATGGCTCAGTAGCCGTGACGCAGCCTCGGCCTGGAGGTAAGGCCAAGCTTGAGCAGATTCGTGATCAGGACGGACTATATACGATGATTACGCGTGGGCTGTCTGAAGGGAAACGTGTAGAACGTACAGAAATGGTCTCGGTATTCTCGCAATTTATTAATCCGTACGAGGAGTGGCAGACGTTTCTGGAACTTGCGGAACTGCCATCGCTTGAATTTGTAATTTCGAATACGACAGAATCTGGCTTGAAATATATACAATCAGAATATATTCCAGGGGAACCGGTTCAATCTTTTCCAGGCAAACTGACCGTGTTCCTGCACCAACGGTATGTACGTTTTGGTGGAGATCCATCGAGAGGACTTATTCATCTGCCATGTGAATTGCTGGAGGGCAATGGCGATGTGCTGCGAGAATGCGTGCTCCGTCATAGTGAAGATTTCGGATTCTCTGACGGCTTCCGGTCCTGGATCGAACATCATAACTTTTTCCTGAACAATCTGGTGGATCGGATTGTGACGGGGGCGCCGACACAGGAAGAGGCAGATGCACTTACGGAGCGCTGGGGTTATGAGGATCAACTGGTCAATACGGCAGAGCCTTATCATTTCTGGGCGATCCAAGGCGAGGAGTCACTGGACAAGCGTCTTCCATTGAAACAAGCAGGACTCAATGTGCACTGGGTAAAAGATTTGAAACCTTATCAATTGCGGAAGGTACGAATCCTGAACGGTTCACACACATTGATGTCTTCTCTAGGTTTGCTTCGCGGTAAACAACATGTAAGAGAAACGATGGAGGATCCGCAGTTTAGTTCATGGATCAGGCAAGCGGTGCTTGAAGAGATTGTGGCTGCGCTTGATATGCCTGAGCTTGGACTGGAGCAATATGCGGAAGAAGTGTTTGAACGTTTCCTGAATCCGTATATTGATCATAAGCTACAGGATATTGCACTGAATACAGCTGGGAAATTCAAGGTTCGTGTACTGCCAACACTTCTGGCTTATGAACAAAGTCGGGGAAGCTGGCCTGAGCGGTTAATTCAAGGTTTTGCAGGATTTCTGTATTTATATCGTCCAGTGCAGACACAGGACGGTTATAAGGCAGAACTTTTAAACGGGGCATCTATTTCATTAAGAGATGATCCTGATATACTCGCAGCTCTGGCATCTCACTGGAATGGTTACAGTTATTCGAGCGATGGAGCTGGTGAGCTGGATAAAAGAGTTGCTTCGGTGCTCTCCAATGAAGTGATCTGGGGAGAAAACCTGAATGCAAAAAAAGGATTGCGAGAAGCACTCTTACATGAAATCGGTAGACTGGAAGGTGAAAGAAAATGAGTACAACCAAAACAGTGAGTGATTGGATTGCGATCCAGCCTCAGGATGATGTCATTATAGCACTTCGAGATTATGTCAAGGGAGAGCGTATTGATCTGCCGGAGGGGCACTCGTTCGCACTTCTGGATGATATACCTAAAGGGCACAAAATCGCCGTAAAGGATATTGCTCCGGGAGCGGACGTCATGAAATATGGCTTTTCTATCGGCATCGCACAGGAAGCCATTGCCAAGGGGGGCTGGATACACAGCCATAACTTGAAGACAGGATTGCATGGATTGCTTGAATATGAATATCAGCCGGGAAAACCCATGACTGTTGACATGCCTCCTGAACATTTGCGATCTTTCGATGGTTACCTGCGTCCGAATGGGGAAGCGGGGATCCGTAACGAAATCTGGATTGTCAATACAGTCGGATGTATTAACAAGGTATGTGAAGCTCTGGCCCGTATGGGACAGTCTCAGTTCGGCAGCCGGGTTGACGGCGTGTATCATTTTCCGCATCCTTTCGGTTGTTCACAGCTTGGAGATGACTTGAAGTATACACAGCAGCTACTCGCTTCGCTGGTGGAGCATCCCAACGCTGGTGGTGTACTTGTGATCGGTCTGGGTTGTGAGAATAACCAGGTGGATGAGTTCCGTGAGTGCATCGCACCAGAATATCGGGATAAGGTACGTTTTCTTAAAGCGCAGGAAACCGATGACGAGCTTGAAGAAGGGCTACGTTTAATGGAAGAGCTAGTTGAAATCGCGGAGCAAGAGAAACGTCAGCCACTGCCACTGAGCAAACTGAAAATTGGCTTAAAGTGTGGAGGTTCAGACGGTTTATCCGGCATTACAGCGAATCCGCTTGTAGGCGCTGTAGCCGATCTGCTCGTTGCTGCGGGTGGAACAGCAATTCTGACAGAGGTCCCGGAGATGTTTGGTGCGGAAACGATTCTGATGAACCGAGCTACGGATGAGCATGTATTTAACGATCTGGTAGACCTTGTGAATGGCTTCAAGCAATATTTTGTGAATCATGGTCAGAATATCTATGAAAATCCTTCACCGGGGAATAAAGCTGGCGGAATTACAACTCTCGAAGAAAAATCACTTGGATGTACGCAAAAGGGAGGACGCTCGTCTGTTGTCGATGTGCTCCGGTACGGTAAACGAGTGACCAAAACCGGTCTGAACATTGTAGAGGCGCCTGGAAACGACCTCGTTTCCGTGACAGCTTTATCTGCCGCTGGAGCTCATATCGTGCTGTTTACAACAGGGCGTGGTACACCGTTTGGTGGCCCGGTTCCTACTGTCAAAATTGCAACGCAGTCGGATCTGGCGAATCGTAAAAAGCACTGGATTGATTTTAACGCAGGTCAACTACTTGAAGGACAGACGATGGATCAGGTCAAAGAGCAATTATTCAGTCAGATTATTGATATTGCTTCAGGACGGGCGCAAACACTTAGTGAGCAGCATGGTTTCCGTGAGATAGCCATTTTCAAAGACGGAGTAATTCTCTAAGCAGACGTATCTATTTGCAAAAGTAAAACTAGACAACGATGCTTCTGTCTGTAGCAGACAGAAGCATCGTTGTCTTATTCAGGCTTTAAGCCTTACGCAAGAATATGCGCTACGGAGAGGATACACGCTACGTGGTGCACCACGCAAAGATCTGAACTCCGCGAGCTTCAATCGTAATATGTCCTGTAACTTCCTGACCTGTTAACAACTCACGTAATGCTGTATCACCCAAGTAATAAGATTGTGTGGAAGCATTGTGATTCATAACGAACAGATAGGTCACCCCGTCTTTGGTTCGCGCACTTACTTCCACACCCTGCGGGGTTTCCAGCAACGGTTTTATATTTTTGGACGAGGCAAGCTCTGCAAGTAAACCGTCCAGGAAAATGTCATCCGGATCGGTGGCAACGTACCAGGCTTCTCCTTGACTAAAGGTATTGCGTGTAAGTGCAGGCATGCCTTGATAGAAATCTTCGCCATACTCAGCAATCACTTCGGCACCTTCACTGTGTAGGAGGYCGCATAACATACCGCATTCGTATACGCCTTCAAGTGTGCCCAATGTTTCCTTCAGAACGATGCTGTTTTTCTGTTCAGGTAACAAGGCATCGATCTCTTCGACCCAGATGCCTAGCAGGTTTCGAAGCTCACCCGGGTAACCGCCAGTGGTCACGAGATCATGCTCGTTGACAATTCCGCTAAAGAAGGTGGTCAGGAAGGTGCCACCGGCCGCAACGAACTGCTCCAATTTTGCAGCAAAACCTGGTTTGACCATATAAAGTACAGGCGCAAGAAGTAGATCATATGAGCTGATATCGCTGTCTACACTTACAATGTCCACTTGAATGTTGCGGTGGAAGAAAGCCGAATAATATTTGTGAATTTGCTCGACGTATTTCAGAGCCACCGTTGGCCCGCTTGATTTTTCAATCGCCCACCAGTTATCCCAATCGAATACGATCGCTACCCTGGCCTGAACTCTGGCATCAAGTGTAATGTCGCCGAGGTTCTGCAGTTCCTTGCCAAGCTGTGCGACCTCCCGGAACACCCTGGTGTTTTCGTGTCCAGCATGTTCAATGACGGCACCATGATACTTCTCGCATGCACCGATGGAACGACGAAGCTGGAAGAACATCACGGTATCTGCGCCGTGCGCGACGGACTGATAACTCCATAGACGCATGACACCAGGTCGTTTAAGTGAGTTATACGGCTGCCAGTTCTGCTGGCTGGGTGTCTGCTCCATCAGCATAAATGGCTGACCGTCTTTGAGACCGCGCATGAGATCATGAGCCATGGCAGTATAGCTAATGGGTGTCGCAAGACCGGGATAACTGTCCCAGGACACGATATCCATATACTTAGCCCATTTGAAATAGTCAATCTGTTTGAAAAAGCCCATTAAATTCGTTGTGACGACGGAATCGGGAATATGTTTTTTGATCGCATGATACTCCAGCAGATAACATTCGAGCAAGCTGTCCGAGTTAAAGCGGGAGTAGTCTAGCGAGATCCCTTGGAAAGAAGAACTGTTGTGACCCCAATGTTCGCTCAGGTTGCTTGGAAGTACGATCTCGTCCCAATCGTAGAATGTATGACCCCAGAAGTTTGTGTTCCAGGCTTGGTTAACCTGTTCAATAGTTTCATAACGTTTCTTCAAGTAGACGCGGAATGCTTTCTCGCAGTTATCACAATAACATTCGCCCCCATACTCATTGGAAATATGCCAGACGAGCACAGCGGGATGATCCTTGTATCGCTCAGCAAGTTTGTCTGCGATGATCTCGGAGTATTTGCGGTAGGTTGGGCTATTCGGGCAGGAGTTATGCCGTCCACCGAATTTTCGTTTGCGTCCGTCTGCGTCCACGCGTAGAACATCGGGGTAGTTTTTGGCCATCCAGGCTGGATGAGCAGCGGTACTTGTGGCAAGGCAGATGTATACCCCGTTTTGGTATAGCCGTTCAATTAATTGGTCCAGATAATCAAAGTTATACGTCACTTCATCAGGCTGAATCAGTGCCCAGGAAAAAACGTTAATAGTGGCCATATCTATACCGGCCAGTTTGAACATACGCAGGTCGTCCAGGTGGGTTTCATGATCCCATTGTTCAGGGTTGTAATCCCCTCCATAGAACATTTTGGGTAATTTGCTACTGATCAACGTGCTCACCTCTTGTATAAGAATAATCCTATACTATATGATACATATGACTTTTAAAATATAATAAAAGTAATGGGGCATATAAGAATGTGGAACTCTATTTAATTGGATTTGAGGAGGTTATCATGCTCATCTCACCTGGACATCAACGCTTTTTTATGACACCGCGGGATCGGCCGCTTCCACTATATATCGAGAGTATAGGCTATAACGGAAATCAGGAAAAAGTCTCTAGACCTGCGGGTTATCCGTATTACCACTGGCTGCAAACGGTCAAGGGAGCAGGAGAATTCAAGCTGTCAGGAACTTCAGCAATTCTGGGCGAAACATCGGGCATTTTGCTCCCCCCAAACCTGCCTCATGAATATGCTCGTGTTCAAAGCGAGTGGGAGACCATCTATATTACATTTGGCGGTTCGCAGTGTGCTGCCATCGTAGATTCACTCGGCTTGGGTGAGGCTGATATTCGCCAGTGGGAGACAGATAGTCCGCTTAACGATTATGGTCAGCATGTGTTAAGTTCGATCGGGAGCGACCAGGATTTATCCGGGCTGGAAGCTTCGGCGGACATGTACCGCTTTTTAATATTACTGAAAAAACACGGAATGACCGGCAATCGTTCCTCCATCTCGCAAGCTGTAACAAGACTTGCTCCGCTGCTTGCTTTTATGGAGCAACATTACGGCGACCCGGACATCGGGCTAGAGCAGATGGCATGCATTATCGGAATCTCATCCAGACATATGAACACGCTGTTTAAACAATCCTTCGGCATAACAGCTTACAGTTACTTCATTTTGCTTCGCATACGTAAAGCCAAAGAAATGCTGACGGGCAGTATGGAACTTACGATTAAGGAGACAGCGGCACGGGCAGGGTTTCGGGATGCCAGTCATTTTGTTGCCACATTTCGGCGGATTGAAGGGGTTACACCTGAACAGTTTCGCAACTTGTACTAATAGCGCCAAGGTTGAACAAAAAGATATGCAGAAGGGTATTGATGCTTCTTTCAGTTGCCGTTATGATGGTATCGAATCCTAGAATCGAAAACGATTATACGAATCTATTCCATATGCATGAGAGAGGATGAGTCCGATCATGAGTTCAATTATTCCATTGTGGGAGCAAGCGGCCCCGCACGCAGCTGCAGGTCATGAAGACAAAATRCCACATTTGATCCCTTTTATTCAACCGGGTTCCGAGAGCGCTATCATTGTCTGCCCAGGTGGCGGTTACGGTCATCTTGCTGATCACGAGGGAGCACCTATTGCTGAAATGTTAAACGCGGCTGGCATCAGTGCTTTTGTCCTAAAATATCGGGTAGCACCCCACAGTCATCCGGCACCTCTTGCGGATGGGCAGCGTGCAATCCGTTATGTACGGGCTCATGCGGAACACTACGGGATCAATCCGTCCAAAATCGCTGTACTTGGCTCTTCGGCAGGTGGCCATCTCACAGCAACGTTGGGTACACAGTACGATGGTGGACAACCGGGTCATGCGGATCCGATTGAACGGGTAAGCTCTAGGCCGGACCGTGTTATTCTCTGTTATCCAGTGATTACAATGGAGTCTTATGGACATGCCGGCTCACGTATCAACTTGCTAGGCGAGGATGCAACCGAAGAACAGATTCAAGCTTTCAGTGCAGAGCGACAGGTTCGAGCAGATGCTCCTGAAGCATTTATCTGGCACACGAGTGATGACCAGGCTGTACCCGTGGAGAACAGTTTGCGATATGCCTTGGCTTTGGGGGCGCATGGGATTCCATATGATCTTCACATCTTTGAAAAAGGTCCACATGGTCTGGGGCTAGCGGAGCATGATGACACGGTTCGAGTATGGTCTGATCTATGTCTTACTTGGCTTAAAAATCAAGGTTGGTGATGTTGGCATACACTTTATTTTGCCAGTGAACTAACGGATCAATATCTAGCAAAGGAGACCCACGCTATGAAATTGCAAAAGAATGACAGACTTCTTTTTATCGGGGATTCTATTACCGATTGTGGACGTACACATCCTGTAGGCGAAGGTAGTTCAGGGCTGGGACATGGATATGTGGCACAAGTGTATGCACTTTTGCGGTCCATTTATCCCGAGCTGATGCTGAGAGTGCAGAATGTGGGTAATAGTGGGAATACCGTTCGTGATTTGAAGCAACGCTGGCAACAGGATGTGCTTGATCTGAAACCGGACTGGTTAACCATTATGATCGGTATTAACGATGTATGGCGTCAGTTTGATCATCCGCTGGCTGACTCACAGGTGTTTCTGGAAGAGTACGAGACGACATTACGTGAGCTTGTTGCATCGGTGCGCCCGAATCTGAAAGGGCTTGTGCTTATGACACCGTATTATCTTGAGGCCAACCCGGAAGATCCGATGCGGGCGACGATGGATATCTACGGTGATGCGGTTCGCAGGGTAGCATCAGAGTATGACGCACTGTTTGTGGATACACAGGCAGCATTTACGCCGCTGTGGGATCATTTCTATACATCGGTTCTCACACATGATCGAGTACACCCGGATGCTACAGGTCACATGGTGTTGAGCAGGGCTTTTCTGGATGCAGTCGGATTTGAATGGACAGGGAATACGAAATCCTAAGGAGGAGCGATGATATGAGTAATGTAACTGTTGTTGTAGATACGCCAGCGCAATTAGGAGAGGGACCAAGTTGGGATGCGGAAAATAACCGTTTGTTATGGGTAGATATTGAAGGCTTCAAGGTGCATGCGTACGATCCAGTGACTGGTGAGGATCAGGCTTATGACGTGGGTGAACATGTCGGAGCGGTGGTTCCTTATCGCGGTGATGAAGTGATCGTTGCACTTCGTAGCGGTTTCTATACATATCATCTGCTTTCGGGTGAGAAGCAGGCTATTGCAGACCCCGAGCAAGACAAATCCACCAATCGTTTCAACGATGGGAAATGTGATGCATACGGACGTTTTTGGGCTGGCACGATGAGTCTGAACAACGAGCAAAAGGCCGGATCATTGTACTGCTTGGAGGAAGGGAAATCTGTGCGCAATATGGTGCAGCACGTATCCACTTCCAACGGTCTCGGCTGGAGCCCGAATCGTGAGTACATGTATTACATTGATACGCCAACACGTTCCGTGGATCGTTTTGATTTTGATCTGGCTTCGGGCACGATCTCCAATCGAACGAGTATCATTTCAGTGCCGGAAGATATGGGATTTCCAGATGGCATGACTGTGGATGCAGAAGGTATGTTATGGGTTGCCCACTGGGGTGGAGGAAGAATTACCCGTTGGAATCCTGAGACAGCGGAACTGTTGCTACAGATCGAGGTACCGGCAGATCAGGTCACTTCATGTTGTTTTGGCGGACCAAACCTTGAAGACCTATATATCACTACCGCACGTATCGGAATTAAGGAAGAGCGTTTACAGGAAACGCCTCAAGCAGGTGCACTATTTGTCGTTAAGGCTGGTGTTAAAGGGCAAGAAACTCATGTTTATGGACGAAAAGCTTAAGCAAAGTCAGCTGGGAAAATAATAGTGGGTTTAAAGGTGCTGTGAGAACTAATCTGTACCCCTTGTCAAGGACACTTGAAAAAAAGGACTTGAAGTTCATATTAAGCCACAGACAAAAGATGATTTCTGTATTGCACAGGAGTCATCTTTTTACGTCCCCATTGATATCTGTGGTTATTGTAGTAACGTATGTATC
>NZ_JBFRFN010000017.1:0-134826 GCF_052114825.1 Paenibacillus sp. 2TAF8 | reverse complement strand
GAGTGATCGACCAATACCAAATGTACCTAGAAGCTGGTCCATCGTGTGATTTTTAAACTCACTTCCACGATCGGTATGAAACCACTGGATTTGGCTCAAGCCGCCTTCTACCGTTGCGAAGGCGCGTGAAACCAGAGCAGCGTCCTTTTGTGGACCTGCACTGTGGCCAATAATTTCTCGATTGAACAGGTCAATGAGGATGCAAACATAATGCCACCGATGCCCGACCTTCACATACGTTAGATCGCTTACCACGAAGCGCTTTGTTTCCGTCTGATTAAACTCACGCCCCAGTTCATTCGCTGTTTTTTCTTCATTACAGGCCGTTTTATGAGGCTTAAATTGTGCAACGGTGTACGTAGAGACAAGGCCTTGCTCTTTCATGTTTCGACCAATGCGACGTCTGGAGGCGACGAGTCCTTGTTCCTGAAGCTTGGCTTTGATCTTTCGTGTACCATAGGCATTTCGATTTTTACGAAAGATGTCCTCAATGGCTTTCGTTAACTCATCTTCACGGAGCTTTTCCTTCGCTTCATAATAGAATGTACTTTTGGCGATTTCGAGGACGCTGCACATTGCTGATACCGAGTATTTATCACGGTTATTCTGGATGATAGCTACTTTCGTCCCATGATCAGCSCGRCTTGCTTTAAAATGTCGTTCTCCATTAGRAGACGCTGGTTTTCTTTTCGTAAGGCGATAAGCTCATTTTCTTCAGGCGAACGATTGTCTTTTTCTTTAAAAGAACCCGTTTCCTTCGATTGTTTGACCCAGCGGTCTAAAGCCGAAGSAGTAAGGTCGTATTCCTCCACAATGGCAGCTCTGGACTTGCCGTTTTCRTAGAGCCCTACCATTTGTTTTTTGAACTCGGTTGTGAATGTACGTCGTTGTTGTTTAGGCATTGTAGAGATCCGCTCCTTAACATGATAGTTTTATTCTACAAGCCCTTATTTTTTCTGTCCAACTAAGTGTAGCCGATCCATTATCTTATATCTCCCCTTTTACAAGTAGTTTATCCTCCTGACTGAGGTCCCCTCCACTTTATAAATATCCATACCCCCGTTTATTTCATACGCTTCGTTAATTCCTGTCGAACTTAAAGTTTTCTTTATAATCCACAATTGATACCATCTAGCATGCTAAAATACGGATGAAAAAACGACATGATTCGCTAGTGTCAGTGTCACCAGCCTTCTGATAAGAAAAATGGCTGGAAGACTTCAATTTGTTGAGTTAGCAGTTTCTTGGAAGTTATGCTGACTCCCTTGAAGCACTCGATCGCTCGATCGCGCAATATTCAAGGAATCCCCCCGTTCCTGCGGCTCAAGTGAAGCTAGAGGGGTGACACATTCGAAGGTAGCCGGAAGCCCCTCAGCCCAGGTACTCGAGTTGATGTGTATATCCCGAACGCGAAGAACGCCGTAGCTTGGACAACGCCATTCGTTATGTCAATGTTTCTCCCCCGTTTGATCCCTACATCTGAAAAACTTTGATTTGCAGGAAAAACCAGTGATCCCGACCGAGGTTACTGGTTTTCACTGCGAGTCTGCTTAGTAAATCAACAGGTTGTTGACGAAATCTTCCCCTAATTAAAGAGCCTCATGGGGATATTTAAAAAACGCTTTTGATTATAAAGGATCTTTGACTGTATCTTGGCTTCGAACAGGGAATTCAGCCGAAAAAGTGGATACTTACGAAGTGTTTTTTCTTCGGCCCATTGTTTTTTTAGTCTGATCTATACATAGAAGGGATGAATGAAAGTGAAACAAGCAATAAGACAGGGGTGGAAGGTAAGTTCGCGGATGTTGGTGTGGTTGCTGGTCATCAGCTTGGTTATGACTGCTATTCCTGTATTGCCAGAGCAGTCGGCAGCAGCAGCTGACCTGCCAATGCAACAGACAAGAGTAACCAAATCTAGTGAATTCCAAGATGTGAGTCCAACAGATTGGTTCTACGATGCAATCACCCAGGTACAGGAGAAGGGCATATTTAGCGGTACGACCGCCAGCACCTTCTCGCCTAAAGGCACAATGACACGTGCCATGTATGTTACAGCACTCGGAAGGATGGCCGGGGTAGATACAGGGGCATATACGACTTCGAGTTTTGCCGATGTTCGGGTAGGTAGTTGGTATACCCCATATATTGAATGGGCAGTGCAGAAAGGCATTACCGACGGTACAGGCGCAGGTAAATACTCGCCGGATGCCACCGTATCTCGGGAACAAATGGCAACGATGACGCTGCGATATTTGGAAAGCGAAAAGATTCCTTATCAGACAGGCAATCCGATCACGACAAAACCTGCCGATCTCGCTAAAGTTTCGTCTTGGGCAGCAGAAGCCGTTGTGAAGCTCTGGCAAGCGGGCGTGTTTACGGGGGATGAAAAAGGCAATTTCAATCCACGCGTGCAAGCGTCTCGGGCGGAAGCAGCGGTTCTGTTCATGCGCAACAATGCAGTTGTGGAGGCGTGGAGAAGTCAGAATCCATCGACGGTCACCCCGACACCAACACCGACAGTAACGCCGACTCCACAACCAACACCTACGGTGACGCCAAGTCCGAACCCAACGCCGAGTTCTGGAGGGAACAACGGTGGCAGTGGTGGCGGAGGCGGAGGAACGCCTGGAGATCATAACGGCGGTGGAACACCAGGAGGCAATAATGGTGGTGAAACACCAGGAGGAAACGGCAGCACCGATAATAAGACATATACACTTACTTTCGATAGTAACGGAGGTACGGCAGTTAAAGCACAGAAGGTTCGCGGCAACGAAAAGCTAACGAACCTGCCTGTCCCGATCAAGGAAGGTTACATCTTCCAAGGCTGGTTTACCGAAAGTGATCTCTCGTCCATCTTTGCGGAAGGGAGCACGGTAACTGCCGATACCAAACTGTATGCAAAATATACAGATAGCGTGGAAAATGCTGTACAGCGCACGCCGAGTTACTCTGTTTTGAATGTCGAGCCAGACTTCACTATCACGCTACAAGATGCTTCGGGTAGTTTGTCAGTAACGGATGTCCAAGATGGACTGACATTCGTTGACACAGCGAATCCCGATTTTGCAGGAGTTAAAGTTACGGGAGACAACGGTCTTTTCACGGTCGCTTCCGCTGCTGCAGATGGCAAATTTGTTGAAGGTAACACGTATCAGCTGACGTTGACGAATGAGAATTTGTCCTTCCAAGGCCAAGATGCAACTACAAGCATTTATGTGTTTAGTGTTGCCAAGCAAAAAGCCATGAACGTTCCGCTTAATGCGAATATGATCTATCTGGATCTCCAAGAAGTCACGGATATGATGTTGAATGGTGCGGAGGTGGGTTCGCCCGCAATTCCAGTGATCACGACAACAGTAGGTGGTAGCGAGAATTCACTTGGAAAAGCGAATGCAAGCAACGGTACGTTTAAGTATGACGGCAGTACCCCGATTCAAGTTGGCGATACTGTTGCAATTTACCAGGGACTGCGCCCTGATTTGCGTACGGTTGAAACGACCGATGCAGATAATGGGGATGTTGCCTATGTTCAAATTACAGCGGTGAATGGCACGATCTATACATATGGACGAGCCAGTGCCGATCAAGTGGTGTTCAGACCAGATGTATTACCGGTTGGCATAGAGGCGGATACAGATGGTGATCCAGACAACAACTCTATCACAATTGAGCACACGGCTATGAATTATAGCGACAGCCTGTATAAACCTTTTGGATTGAACGAGTTGACCACAGTGGATGTGGGCGATTTTATCGGATTTTATAATGGCAAGTTCGCCGCAGAAGGTTCCAAGGTTACTCATTATGGGCGCATTACATCGATAACATCTGCGGCAGAGATGGATATAATCACGTATAAGGATGTCACGCTAGAAGACATCCAGAATGCTTTCAATATCTATCAGAAGCAGGCCATTGACGGCGATGATCTGTTATCGGATAAACAAATCTCGCAACTTGAAAAGCAGATCGAACAGCAAGCTACCGCCAGTGGATTCGTCAATAAAGCCGCAGATTATCTTTCCAATTTAGCAATGGAAACGGAAGAACTGAAGGGTATCCAGCAGATTAAGGCTCAGTCCTCTTCGGGCAAAAGTAGTCGGGTAAGCGTGGAAAATCTGAAAGTTGTTGCGTCGCTAGGAACACATTTGAAACATATTAGCGGCCGGAACTCCGGGGTGAGCGCAACCTTACAAGTAAGTGCTGATATTGTCGTAGATGTTAATGAAGAGAATGATCTCGTCATCCATATGACGGGTGCTTTCGTTCAAGAGATCGCGCTGGATCTGGGTATTAACGGCGATATGCAAGGTCACTGGCTGACAGCGTGGGGGATTCCTTACTGGTACAGCATTGATGATTATGTGATTACCGCGAATCTTGATGCCTATAGCTATACCGGCATTAATATTACCGCAGAGATGGGTTTTGTAGAAGTCGATAAGTTAGAAGCGGCATTAGACAATTGGTTGGATGCCAAGACTTCCGGCAAGTTAAGTCAAGTACGAGATATCGCAACCGAGATCAAAGCCATCATGAATGGTTTAGATGATAACGATTCTATGGATGAGGAGAAACTGAAGGAACGGTATCAAGAGATGCTGGAGGATGAAACGGAATGGGTAACGCTAATCAAGAAGACGCTCATTGAAAAAAGCAAGCGAGTAGCTTACGGAATCATAGAAGTTAAATTTGAAGCAGAGTTTGTCGTCAGCGCTCAAGTGAATCTGTCCATTGGAGCGGATTTCTATTATAAAAGTGCCAAGCGTTACTCGGTGACTTTGCGAATATTAAGTTTCAGCGGATCGAGCAATACGGTAAGCTTGCCGGGAGACGGCGACTACCAGTTTACCTTTTATGTCATGGGTACACTAGGCTTGCGGGCCGGTATTCATATGGAGCTCAAAGCAGGGATTGGCAGTGTTGATTTAAATAGTATCGGGTTGGCCGTCGAACCCGGGGTGTATGTGAATCTATGGGGTTATTTCTACTATCAGTTGAAGAATGTGAGCGGGTTGCAGACCAGCAAAACTTTAGGTGCCTTGTTTATTGAAATTGGAATTTATTTGGAAGTTGAAATAGGTGCTCAACTGGGTGATGGGATGCTTGAAGATAGCCTTCCACTCTATGAGAATACATGGCCGCTATATACAGCGGGAATGCAAGAAAGCATTGAGGACTTTGCCTACCCACAGGATGATGATCTTGGTCTGATCTTTAGGGGAGGACCTGACGGGGCCAGCATTATAGATTTGCCGCAGTCATGGCTCAAGATGARAGGTTTCGATCTGAAAACAGGTATGGACATCCAGGAAAGATTTGATATTTCGCATTTTGACATTCAGATTAGCGGCGATTTCATCTATAACCCGGAGAAGAAGCAGATTAGTGTGAAAGACTGGAGAAAACAGTCAAGTACGGGGATGCTGGTAATTACTTGGAAGGCAGCACCTCTATCATTCAAGCCCACTGCGATCAAGCGTACCATTCCATTGAACTGGATCAAGAATAAAGATGGTGACATTTCGATCGAATTCAATCCATGGAACGGAGAACCATCCGAGATCGTGACTGCCGCATTTAATGCGGTACTCACTGTGAAAAACAAAATCCCCGTAAATCCAGGATATACGTTCGATGGATGGTATACGGCTAGAATTGGTGGTACCAAAGTAGATATCCCGAATCGGATGCCCGCAGGTTTATCCTACCTGCATGCCCATTGGAAGGTGAACACCGATACACCGTATAGAGTTAATTATTATTTGGTGGATCCAAACTCTGGTAAATCGCCTACGCTTGCAGATTGGGAAATGCAGTCAGGCACAACCAATGAACTTGCTCGTATCACCTCTGACCGATACAAGGATCGTGGTTATATGGAAGGTATGACACAAGGGGTTATTAAGGGAGACGGATCAACGATTTTGAACGTTTACTTTAAACCAATCAGTAAGACTGCAACGTTTAACTTAGGTTATGAGGGTGCTTCAGAAAAGCAAATTACCGACTTGATCTATACGAATATCGTGAGTCGAATTCCGGTCCCATCAAGACAAGGATATAAATTTGCAGGATGGTCACCTTATATGCCAACTACGATGCCGACTGAGTCTACGACCTTTACGGCCAAGTGGACAGCCAAGGATGACATGCCTTACAAAGTCGTATACCTGAAGCAGGATATTGGACAATCAACGTATACGGTTGCAGATACGGAAACGCGTTACGGTACAACCGATACAAAGGCAACATTGCCTGTCGAATCCATCAAGTCTTATGAAGGGTTCACTGTAGACACAGCGTTCCCGGGTACTGTGCTGGAAGCCAACATTGCTGGCAACGGTACAACGGTCTTAAGGGTGTACTACAAGCGTAATATGTATAAGTTAACGATGGATTATAAAGATCAAAGCACACCGAAAAAGGTAGTCGACAACGTACCTTATGGATCAACGACTTCAATCCATATTGGTGATCCGATCTGGCAAGGCCATCAATTCAAAGGATGGTCTCCTGTCCCTCAAGCAACGATGCCTGCACAGGATGTTGAGTATACGGCGAAGTGGGACATCGAACAATACACCGTCAGCTTCAATAGTAATGGCGGAGCGGAAGAAGTACCTGATCAAATGTTGGATTATGGCGCAGCGGCAAGTGAACCAGAGCCTCCAACCCGGAAAGATTATACATTTGGAGGTTGGTACAGCGACAGTGCGTTGACGAAACCTTACAATTTTGCAATGCCAGTGGTGAGTCCGACTACGCTGTATGCAAAATGGATGAGCAGTTACACGATTATTTTCGACAGTAATGAGGGATCAGCGGTCCCTGACCAGACGGTTTACGGGGGAGAGAAAGCCATAGCACCAAAATCGCCAACAAGAGCAGGATATGTGTTCGGAGGTTGGTTTAGCGATGCAGGCCTGACTAAAGGTTATAACTTCACGACTGAAATCATACAAGGCAATATTACACTGTATGCGAAGTGGACAATTGCTCAGAAAAATGAGTATCAAGTGCGATTCTACGAGACGGCTACTGCGCTGTTACAACAGCAGAAGGTGAAAGAAGGTGGCGTGGCAGAGTCATTCGAACCACAACCAAGAGAAGGCTATACATTCCTGTATTGGAGAGATAAAGATACTCCGAGCAAGCCATTTGATTTCACAACACCGATCACACGGAATCATGATTTATACACGGCATGGCAAACGAATAGCTATGAGGTAAGCTTTATGAGTAACGGAACCATGGTGAGCAGCCAGTCCGTGTATTATAATCAATCAGCCAAAACACCTTCAACGCCAACGAGGGAGGGTTACGTATTTAAAGGCTGGTATAGTGACACTGATTTGACGAACGCATACAACTTTAGTAGCGCTGTGCGGAATCATATTACGCTGTACGCGAAGTGGGCACCTATGTTCACGGTAAGCTTCGACAGTAAAGGTGGGTCGGCAGTCAATATCCAGACGATAGAATACAATGCCAAGGCCACGACACCTGCATCACCAACCCGGACAGGTTATGTATTCGGCGGTTGGTATAGCAATGAAGATTTAACGGACACCTACAATTTTGCATCGCCGGTGACGACAAACGTTACGTTGTATGCGAAATGGACACCTTTATTTACAGTAAACTTCGATCTTAAGGGTGGGGCACCGGTAGTCAATCCGAAGACGGTAGTCGAAGGAGGTTTAGTTGCGACCCCTGCCGAACCCGTGCGAGCAGGTTATGTATTTGGCGGATGGTACAGCGATGAAGGGTTGAGCACTGTTTATGACTTTGCAACTCCGGTGACGGCGAATATGACGTTGTATGTAAAGTGGAAGGCTCTATACACGGTGAAGTTCGATGCAGGTCTTAATAGTACTCCGGCGATTCCTAAGATCGTGGTAGAGGGCGATGTGGTTTATGCACCTGATGCATCTGAACTTCCATCCAATCCCGGAAATATCATCTATGGATGGGCCGAGAATTTTGCGACTAAAATTACTTACGATTTCGCTACACCGGTAACCGGGAACTTGTATTTGATCGCCCTGTGGAGTAAAATTTATACGGTGAATTTCGAGACTAATGGTGGTTCAGCAGTAGAGACTCAGATTCTTGGTAGCAAAAATTTAGTCAAGGTACCTGAACCACCGACAAAGCCAGGGTTTGTGTTCGAAGGATGGTACAGAAATTCAGGTTTGACCGTTCCTTATGATTTCGAGGAATTTGTAATAAACGGAAACCTTACACGTACCATATACGCAAAGTGGACTGAACTCTAAATGAATTTCAACGAAGTATGAAAATTTAGCAAAAAGCCGATTGCTCTGAGATTTCAGTGCAGTCGGCTTTTTTTAATCACAGGAGTTTAAAAAATTCCATTTATATCTGTACACTTGGCTAATATACCTTCACGTCCGTTCCAAGCACGGACTTGTTCTGCACCGAATTGCCGGATAGATATACTTTTTTCAGATTCGGCAGCTTGCTCAAGGTTTCCACATTGGAAATGGCATTGTTCTCGAGATGAAGTTCTTCCATAACTCGCCAGTTGCTCATAAATTCAAGCGAAGCCAGATTACTGTCTTGCAGGGTGAAGGAACGCAGGGCAGACAGTTTGGAAAAGTAAGGCATCATCTGGTCAATTTCACTGACGGAGGCATTGTTTATATTGAAATAGGGTTGCTCTAAGGTTAGGTACTCAAGCACTTTATTCTCCGCACCTACCTTTTGTTCGAAATTCAGCCTGCATTCCGAGCACACCAGGGATTTCACCTGCTTCAAACGAAATAAAGCATCACTTTCACTGTACAATGACGAATCATCAATGTTTAGTTTCTGTAAGCGAGATAAGCTATCCAGAGCGCTTAGACGAGTGATTTCACTGATCTCCGAGAGGGAGAGCTGTTCTAGCTTCGTGAATTTTCCTACTGTAGCCAGATTTAACTCCCCGCTTCCACCACGAATCGTCAGGATGGTTGCAGCAGGTGCCTTTAGCCCTGAGAGGAAAGAGCCAGGGATTTCTACCTTGCCTGCATTAGACAATGTCAGCGCTTCTGCATTCTCGTAGTACCCGGATAACGTCAATTCCCGCAAAGAGGACAGGCTATTTATGGCTTTTACCGAGCTAAGCTTGCTTAAGGAAGCCAGGCGCAGTTTGGTAATCGAGGTTTTACCAGACAACGGTTCCAAACTGGAAAAGTTTAAACTCTCGATGTCTAGCTTCTGCAGAGCAGGCATATTTTGCACAAAGTCGATAGACTTTACGTTGTTTAGATAGGAAAGCTGAAGTTCTTGAAGCTGGGTTAAGGCGTATAACGGCTGCAAGTCTGTGGCTTCACTGTAGTTGATGGATAAGGATGTCAGCCCGGTCATGGACGACAACCACCCCAGTTCATTGACAAAAGTGAGTGACAGGGACTTGAGCGGCAGTTTGTTTAACAGGTGAAAATCCGTTATGGACTCATCGACATAAGTAATCGATAAAGAGTTCAGGTTAGGAAATTCCAGCAGTAAGGCTAGTTCCTGATTGCTGCGAAGCTGGGTAGTCAGGTGCGTAATTTTAGACTTGTCACCAAAGTAGTTGGAAAACGAATTAAAGGATTCGTTAAAAGCGCCACCATAGCTTTTCAGTCCAGACATATGGGCAAACGTGGTTTGATCCGTCTGGGCTATTTCGTAGGTTCCCGTCAGGTCGAGCGCTGTAAGTCCCGTAAAGGCTTCAAAATCTCGTTGATCAATTTCCTGTGTGTTCAGTGTCTTGTCCTGAGTAACATAAGTGATCATCTCGGCCTTTTCATCGCTGAAGGGATCGGAGAAGCTATAAGTAAATTGCCACTGGTCACTATCCAGATAATCTACGGTCAGATAGCGCACACGAGCGATTTCCTCTTCTGTCGGCAAGGCAGATCCTTTATCAAAGATATCTCGTAAAAAGGAGAGCAGAACCTCACTTTCCGGCATCTTGCGTACAGGCAGATTGGCTTCTGTCTTTTCAAGTGTGGAACTCGTACTGTAGTAAAAATAAGCACCGATGGCACCCGATAGGATGAGCATCAGTATCATTAATAGCCTTACGGAGACGTTCGGCTTCGGCGCTGCCTTAGGAGGCGTCCCGTGGTAATGATTAATGGTTTGATCCACATAGTAGACATTATTTTGCTTCAACAAAAGCTCTGTTTCACAATAAGGACACTTTAATACCTGCCCCTCCTTGTATTCAATTCTTCCGTTGCAGTTGGGACAGTTTAACGGAATAAATGCCACGGATGCCTCCCCCTTCATTATGATGATTGTTGATCATACTGAACTGTTATCTGATTTCATTATAACTTGTCTATTCTATCAAACCTTTTGTATGCCCAAATATCAACTGCAATTTTATCATAAAAGAGGAAATAGAATTATTATCTTTATACGCATATCATGCAGTCCGGATTCACCTTCTTTCTCAAAAGGAATTGACGAATAGGTTGTACAATATATATCATACGATATATATCAAATGAATTTAATCGGACGTTCCACTTCAGAAGGAGATCACACATGGCACCCAAAAAGAAATTTACTAAAGATCAAATTATTGATGCAGCATTCGAAATTGCACGAATAGAGGGGATTGATGCCATTACTATTCGCAAGGTGGCAGAGAAGCTGGGAAGTTCAATTGCCCCAATTTATGTGAATTTCAAGGAGGTTGGCGAACTGCTTAAAGGTGTATATCAGAAAACCTTTGAGGTGAGCAGACAGATACTGCTGGAGCAAAACTCCGGGCATCCGTTTCAGGATATTGGGGTGGCCAGCATTCGCTTTGCCAGAGCATATCCTGTATTGTTTCGGGATATTGTGATGCAGAAAAATGATCAAGCGAAGCACAATGAGGAAGAAACGGGAAATCTCATACACATGATGAGAATGGACCCTGATCTGAATGGATTATCGGATGACGAACTGGAGACCATCCTGCTCAAGATGAAGACGTTTCAGGTTGGAATAAGTTTGATGGCTGCGAATGATTTGCTGCCTGAGGATTATACAGAAGAACAGATGATTCAGCTTATGAATAGTGCGGCTCAAGATGTCATCAGCACAGCTAGGCGTAGAATTGAATAATCATAAATGGGAGGGGATTATAGTTAACATATCAGCAGGAAGAAGAAAGCTCAATCTGCTTGTATTCATCGTGGTGGTGTTAGCAAGCGGTTGGATTGGTGTATGGGTAGATATGAAAATTCCGGAACAACCGGAAGAAAATTCGTTAGGTATGGGGTTGTGGCTATTATTGCCAATGCTCACGATGCTCGTGCTGCGAATAGTGAATCGGGATTGGAAGGATATTGGTGTGAGGTTCAATTTCAAAGGGAATATGAAATGGTATGCTGCAGCTATTGCGATCTATCCGGTCGTAGCAGTTATTGTTGTTGGTCTTGCATTTCTTATAAATAGCGCCTCTGTTTCTGATATTGAAGTAAGCACACTTCTATCCCTCGTCGGTGTATCCATTGCAGGCAGCTTTATAAAGAACATATTTGAAGAGTTTGCTTGGCGTGGATACTTAACTCCCAAACTGATTGAGCTGAAGTTTAATGACTGGACGCTTTATCTCGTGTCTGGCCTTGTATGGGCTCTATGGCATGCGGCTTATTATATGGTCTTCCTGCCGAACGTTTACTTTGAGACAACCACAAGAATGAGCTTTCTCCTCATAGGCTGTGTGTTGATGGTCGCGTGGTCCATTATGTATGTTGAAATGTATCGTCTTACGAAATCAGTATGGCCGTGTGTATTCATGCACGCTGTGGAAGATGGGGTACCTACCTTGCTAGTATCAGTAGCCGGAATCGTTACACTAACCAAGGCAGGGGAATTTTGGCTCAGTCCAACGACAGGTGTTATTACAACGGTTTTATTCGTTGGATTCGGCTTATGGCTCAGATCGGTCCGAGTCAAGAAAGAGCAGAAATTAAGCCTGTGACATTAGAAAGACCTAGACAGCACATCGCCTGATCCCGGTGGTATTCAAGACACATCAAAAAGGAGCTGGAACTGTACTATATTGTACTATCCTTGCTCCCTATTTGTTTACAAAATGCTGCTCCTAAGTATCAGCAACGATTCACCATTCCAGTCCTGACTCTATGTGTAATAACAGTTCATGTTGCTCAGCCTATGTACCTTTACGCGATAGATGTAACTGGATGTTTAACGCGTACAGGATAGAGGCCATCACCTTGGGTTTTTACAAAAAGGCCTTCATTGGTCATTGTGCTTTCTAAATCGATATCTTTGTTCTCATCCGGGGTGAAATGAAACGTGATTTGTTCCGTATCAGAGTCAGCAATTTTATTCAAAATATCTTTCATATTGATTTCGTTTAAGCTGACAACATCGAAGAGGTCGATATGTTTGTTTTCTTTCTGATAAATAACGATGATCTTTTCGTTTTCCAAATAATAAATATCATTATTAAACACATTCAAGCAATAAAACATGAATATGCCGGGAGTGTGGTCGGTTGCAAACCGCTTGGAAACAGGCAGTCTTTGCGATGCGAAATGCTGAATAAGACGAACATCCTCTGCATCAGTTACATCTAGTTTCCGCAGATTGGCAGATTTTAATGGAGCTGTACTGTGAAAATTCATTGAAAACAGGTGTTCTTCTAAGGGTTTGAATCCAAACTTGGGGTAGAAATCAAGAACGGATTCATTGGCAAAAAGGTACATGAGATCGTACTTGTTCTCGTATTCCTCCAGAATTTTGTTCATTAAATGCGTGGATAGTCCTTTCTTGCGGTAGTCGGGATGTGTCATCACCGTGCCAATTTGAATTGCATTTTTCTTCTCTCCGTGGATGACCAGTTCTAGGATATTCACGGATGCATTAGCAACAATCCGATCCCCATCTGCAAACGAGAAAGGGATGTATCCTTCGCCCCAGCAACCCTGTTGGTACCAATTTTCAAAATGGATACCGAATGTACTTGCAGCGAGCTCGAAAAAACTGTTTCGAAGTGTATCATTGTTTTTATAATTCTTCATAAATTGTAAATCCTGCATATTCTGTTCTCCTTGTCTTGTTGTTAAGTCTAATAACACTTACATTTCTACCATATATTATTCGGTGGAAAGTTCTAAATCCCTTCACTTAACATCAGAGTATTAATAACGAATAACATAAGGAAAGAACCGCCAATGCTGGGCAGCTCTTTATTCTTATCGTACATTTATGTAATTTCTTGATCGTCTGTAAGTGCGGGAAAGGCTGTAATTAAAGCGTTGGAGAATCACCATCCATCCATTCTTTCTTTCTTTATTGTGCTTCATAGAGCACCCTGTCAATTAAACCGTAATCTTTGGCTTCCGTAGCATTCATAAAGTTGTCTCTGTCTGTATCTCGTTCAATCTTCTCCAAGGGTTGGCCGGTCTGGCCAGATAGGATGTTGTTGATGTTATCCCGCAATCGAATAATGCGTCTAGCGCTAATGGCAATATCCGTCGCTTGGCCTTGTGCTCCGCCGAGAGGTTGGTGAATCATGATTTCGCTGTTTGGAAGCGCGAATCGTTTCCCTTTTGTACCAGTGGATAGTAAAAAGGCACCCATTGATGCAGCCATGCCAACACATAGTGTAGATACATCGGCCTTAACTAAATGCATGGCATCATAAATGCCCATACCTGCTGTAATGGAACCGCCAGGTGAATTAATGTACATATGAATGTCCTTTTCTGAATCCATGGCATCCAAATAGAGAAGCTGTGCGATTACGGTGTTGGCTACTGCGTCTGTAATCTCCCCGGACACAAACAAGATTCGGTCTTGCAGTAGCCTGGAGTAAATGTCGTAGGTGCGTTCCCCGCGAGAGGATTGTTCGACAACATAAGGAATCAGATTCATCGTGACCACCCCTTTAGTATTCATAGTCGATGCGATAATTCTTTTCGAGATGAGACATCCCTTGTTCCATGATCTTTGGTTGAATATAAACGATTTTGCTGACATCATCATCATTGGTAGGAGAGGTGTTGCTTAAAGCTTTGATTCGTTCAACAACGTGCTCATTAATCTCGGCTGTATCCATTTCTTCTTCAGGGACGACTTGGATTGAAATTTCTTGATGGACGGTTGTTTCTGCTGTCAGCAAGCTTACTACGATGGTCAGTTCACCACATTCAAGCGCATCTTGCGTAAAGATCTCTATGATCACATCTTGGTAAGGAGCATCCACTACAATGTGTCCGTGATCATTCTCAACCAGACCACTCAGGTTCTTGGAACGATACATTCCTTCTGGCAACTGGATCTGGATTTCTGACGTTTGAAGTGGATCTTCTGGATGGACCTGTATCCATAGATGATTCATGCCTTCTTCGTTTTCCATCTTGGACTTCGCGAATTGAATATCAAGCATTATAGATTTTCACCCCTTAGCGCTTGTGATACAGAATCGATGACTCTCTGTTTGACCTCCGCAGATATGCGAGGGCTGATCGTGATAATAACATCGTCTGTGATTCGGAGTGTTTCGTTTTCAATAATGCGGCCAGATTCAACCAACCTTATTTGCTGGCTAATTTTCTCGATGTCTTCCATAGAAAGTTGCTTTAAGGTTTCCTGAATGGAGGCCAGAGTCTCACCCGTTCTGGATAGGGTGACGATTGCGCGAAAATGATGAAGATGGTTATCCGTGTAAACTCTTTTGTTGCCTACTAATTCAAGAGGAGGTACCATTCCGATTTGGGTGTAGTACCTCACGGTTCGCAGATTTATACGCGGGTCATCTTGCTGGAGAATTTCAGCGACTTGTTTAGCTGTATAACTTTTCATGACACACCTCCTATGACATTAAACTGTTAGTGTTACAGTTGACTGTATTGTTTACAGTTTACTGTAACATAATTCATTTGTCAAAATAAAACAATCAACCTTTATTGGGGATTGCATATTTGCAAGAGGGGAGAGATGTATACTGGATGCTATCCTAAATAAGCTATAGTTTGTCCTTTCTTTTATCACCGTCCCAAATCCAAGTGCAAGCTTGATGTGTTATATTGAGGGAGGACTGGCTAGACATGTACAAGCTGTGCAAGAGTTCAGGAGTCATTTCAAGAATGACGTGCACCCACAATCATGTGTAGTACGTTTCCATTGAATTCAAATTACTTACCATTCATTCAATACCATTACATAACAGGTGGGATGTAAGATGTTCTTTTTTGTTACATTACTCGTGTGTTTCATTGTATTCATGTTGCTGACGTCTTTTTTCAACAGAAAACATAAAGTGCTAATCTCGTTCGCCAGTGCTCTTGTGGTAAGCATGCTACTTCAGGTGTTGGAACAATTTTATCTGAGCAGTATTTTAGTGGCGGCATTTCTGGTTTACTTTATCATCGGGAATATCAGCACATTCCAAAGCAATCAGTTAAAGCTGAGCTTGGCGGTATTATTCAGTACATCGATCGTAACGCTCGTCCTTTCTTTTACCTATTTTAATCAAAAGATAGCGCCACCAGATGCCGAGATTCTTAGAGTCATGTTTATCTATTATCCGCTGCTTGTTATATTCATCGCGTGTTATGCCTATATGCTTCTTAACCTGTTTAATTTTAAAATATTGCAAGCGACCAATCCGCTCCTGCATATCTTGAATAAAGTTCGTGCGTTGCGGCGGATGATGCACATGTTCTGGATTATTTCACGCAAAGGTTTGGCTCATTTGATTCAGCAGGATCATGCCAAACTGCCATATGCTATTGCTGAGGTACTGGATAGCATGGGTGGTGTATTTGTAAAGTTTGCCCAAGTGTTATCGACCAAAAAGGACATGTTACCTGCAAACTACATCCAAGCGTTCTCCAGTTACATGATCAGGTAAAACCGCTAAGCTCACAGGAGCTGAAATCGATTATCGACAACAAAATCGGCAATATGGATGAAACGTATGAATCCTTTGGCATGGAACCCATAGCCGCTGCTTCGATTGGACAAGTTCATCTGGCGAAGCTGAAGATGGCGGGGGAGAAGGTTGTTGTAAAAATTTTAAGACCTGATGTGAAGCAGAAAATGACGGTCGATTTGGATATCTTAATCCAGTTTGTATCATGGCTATCCGAGCGTTCTGTCAAAATCAAAAGACTTGGATTAATTCAGCTTGCTGAAGGGTTCAAACAGAATTTGATCGAGGAAACGGATTTTGATATTGAAGCCTTGAATACGAATCTGATCCGCAAAGCATTCGAAGAACACAACATTCGTATCCGTGTCCCCGAAATCTATTCGGAGTATTCGACAAAACAGATCTTAACCATGGAATATATCGAAGGAACCAGCTTCACGAAAGCGGTGACAAGCGATGTTTCGGAGAGGGTGATGCATGCATTTTTGGATCAGATTCTAGTGATAGGTATCTTTCATGCAGACCCGCATCCCGGAAATCTGATGTTGACCGCTGATGGAGAGGTTGCACTGATCGACTTTGGTTCGGTGGGTTACTTAACGGATGAGGAACGAGGTGGGATGTTAAGCTTTCTGATGGGATACAGCAATCGAGATACGAAAGAGATGGCGTATGGTTTGACACGAGTTTGTGAGGATGGGCATTTGCTGGATGAAAAGTTGATTGAACAGCGTCTGAGCCGACTTTTGTCTGAAGCGTCTTTCTCACCAGACCCGACAAGTGTGATGATGAAACGAATGATGTCCATGATTACGGAGATGGGGATGTCGTTAAAACCTACGATTGCCGGAGCGTTCAGAGCCATCATTACGTTGGATGGGACGCTCTCATCCGTAGATGATACGTACTCTTTATCCGCAACCAGTCAATCTTACGCAACCCATATGGATAAAGGGCAAGTGGTCAAAGAGCGTTTAACAAAGGTCAAAGAGCAGATTACGGACTACATTCCGAAGTTGTTGGAACTGCCTATTCTGAAGGACAATAAAATTACGATTGCTCGTGAGGAAAATCATTCACTGCATGATTTTATGGGCACTCTGACAGTGGGAATCTTCACGGTGATCTGTATGGTTGTCATGCTTGCCAGCTTTGTGGTGCAGGGTGAATCGATGCGATTTTTACTTGCTCCGTTATCTATATCTGGTTTTGGCGTAGGCATGATCATATTGATCATGGCTGTAATTAAACAGTTGAAACCGAAGGTGTAAGTAGGATGGGGAATGAGACAGAATGGAGGCTATACCATGCCAGTATCGATAGATAATCCAATTTGCGAATTCACCTGATATCCAGCTTGCCCAAGCCATGCCCAAGGATTTACTGAATGAGTTGTTGAATGTTCTAGAAACCTCACAACGGGAAGATGGTGGCTGGAACGATGAGCATGGCTTGAAGCATTGGCAGGCGTATCATACGATTTTTACGTTATCGGTGCTTCGTAACTATGGAAGGTTGTAGTTCAAGGAATATTCTGTTTGCAAAAATGAACGGCCTGAACTTACCTGAGTTCGGGTTATTTTTCTTTTTCAACTTGTAGGATGTTCTAATCCCTGTTTCATCTAAAATGATCAAGTCGAATACCCGATAAGTATTATAATAAAAAGCCGCCAACCTTTAACATGAACGGAAAAGGAGATTGAAGCCGATGGTGCGTGTCATGTTGATTGACGATGAAGAAGCTGCACTTGATTTGCTTGAAATATTGCTTGGTCAGATTGGGAATGTGGAAATTGTGGGAAGATACTTGAACCCCATTCAGGCTCTAGATGACTTGAAAAAAATAACGGTAGATGCCGTATTTTTAGATATTCAAATGCCGGGTATGAAAGGTACACAAGCAGCTCGTCACATCCGAAGTGTGTTTCCTGAAATACCTATCGTATTTACGACAGCCTATGCAGAATATGCAGTGGAAGCATTTGAAATCGAATCAACGGATTATTTGTTAAAGCCTTTTACGACGGGGCGATTACAGAGTACACTGGCACGCATCAATAAACATTTGCAGGAACCTGCCAATCGACCTGAACCCAACAAAGGTCCTATTCCGCTTGTGCAGTGTCTTGGAGGCTTTCAGATTATATTGCCTGGTGAACCTAGCAAGGAAATCGTTTGGAAAACGAAAAAAGAACGGGAGCTTTGCGCATTCCTGATCCATCATGAAGGGAAACGTGTTAACGCTCCCGTTATTATTGAGGCATTGTGGCCGGGGTACGACCTCGTAAAAGCCAAATCGTATCTGTACACCTGTCTGTCCTATCTTCGCAAAAGCTTGGTGGAGCACGGAGTCCCGATCCATATTAGCAAAGGGAATCAGGGGTTCACCGCAGAACGGAATGAAATGTTAGTGGACGTCTCTTCATTTGAAAATATACTTAATCAAATACTATCCGAAGAGCTATTGAATGAGAGGGACTACGATCAGATGAATCAGATGTATACAGGTGACTATATGGAAACTTGTGATTTTGGATGGGCAACTGCCAGACAACTGGAGATCAAATCGCAGTATGTGCGTGCACTTCGCAGATGGCATATGCATTATCGAAGCCAAGATGAACTCTCGCTTGCAGCAGATAGCTTGCAGCGTGTACTGACACTGGTTCCAGATTCCGAAATCGACGGCCGTGCGTTAATCCGCGTTCATCTGGAACTCGGGAATCGAAGCGAGGCCCATCGTGTATGTGTGCAGTTGGAACAGGCTGTTCGTGTACAGATGGGAACAGAACTGGAGGAAGAAACGATGCTGTTGCTTCAGCAAACGATGGAAAGATCGGAGCGCAGCGTTTGATGAGTCGAAAACTCCTTGCAGTACTAATCACTATAACGATGTTGTTTGCCACCTACGGGTTGCTGCTGACTTATTTTACAATAAATAAAAAAGCGATGCCGATTGCCACAAACGGAGTCATGGATTTGAGGAACTGGAATTTCGAAAGAGACGGTGTGGTTCGGCTCGACGGACAATGGACATTATATCCGCATCGTCTACTCTTTAGCCATCCGCTCGGAACAGAGGGTAAAAGCGATCAACCAGCCACATTCATTCAGGTTCCGGGAACATGGTCCAAACAAATGGATACGCTGGGAACAGCAACCTATCGACTGAGACTGCTGGTTGCGGCGGACAGTACCGTATACGGGTTGAAAACAGCATCTATCCTTATCTCCAACAGGCTGATTGTCAATGGACAGGTCGTAGGCTCCAGCGGGCAGCCTGATCTGAAGGACAATTATTGGGCACTTAATAAGCCGTATGTCAGCTATTTTACGTTAAAGCCAGGATGGAATGATCTCCTCGTAGAGGTAGCCAATCATGAATTTCGGGTAAATAGCGGGATCGGCGAGTCAATCCAATTCGGCAAGTCAGATCAGATTTCAAGTATCCGTGACCGTGCAACAGCTCATGATTGGATTGTGCTCACAGCGTTCCTGATCATGGGCCTGTATTTCATCGGATTGTTTTCCCAGCGCAGGAATGATCACTCTCTTGTTGTATTTGGACTTGTCTGTGTATTTATCGCGGCGTTTACAAGTGTCAGTGGAGAGAGAGTGCTCTTTGATGCCATTGGTCCAGTTCCATTCTGGCTATACTTCCGTATTCAAATGGTGCTAACCGTAGGGGTTGGTGCAGGATTTTTCCTGTATGTGTATACGGCTTTTCGCCCTTACAGTTACAAATGGCTTACCAAAGGAGGGCTGGTCGCAGGTGCAACCTTGCTGCTTCTGCATATGGGTTTTGCAGCGCAGATCACGACAGGTCCATTCCGTCTTCTGACGTCTTTATATGTCACATTTGCTTTGCTGTATGCCACGTATGTGTTTGTCTACGCTGTTCTGAACAAGGTGGCTGGAAGCTGGTACCTCGCTGTGGCAGCCATGGCCTTGAACGCAATGGTGCTGAATCAGAACTTAAACGTTTATTTTGGCGTACCGATCTATTCTATTGCACCCGTCGAGCCATTTCTTGTACTGCTCATGCTTGCGCTTATGATGTCACTCCGCTTCTCCAACGCCTTTAAGAGAATCGAAGAGCTCTCGGGTCAACTGTTGGAAGCGGACAAACATAAGGACGATTTTCTGGCACGCACCTCACATGAATTCAAGACACCTCTTCACGGCGTAATGAATATATCCAGATCCATGCTTGAGGATGTGACGAATCCCCCAGGAATTGACCAACAAGAAAAGCTTCAATTAATGATTGATATTACGAAAAAACTGTCTCAGCTTGTCTACGATATTCTGGATTTGTCCAAGCTGAAGCAGGGTGAACTTAGAATCGAGCCGGCGTCTGTCGACGTGCGTTCAGTTGTGGAGATGCAGGTCCGTTTCTATGCATATCTATGTATGGAAAAAGAAGTAGAACTCCTCAACCAGGTGCCGACAGGTCTTCCTCTTGCATATGGTGACGAAGCTCGATTGAGCCAGATCGTCGGAAATTTGCTGGATAATTCCATCAAGCATACGGACGGCGGGACGATTGTGGTTAACGGTAGAGAGCACAGCGGTATGCTTCAGTTTGAAGTCCGGGATACAGGAGTGGGTATCCATCCGGAAGATCTGCCGTATATATTCGAACCGTTCAAATCCATTGATAACACAGGGCGGCGGGCCACAGGTCTGGGGCTGTCCATTGCGAAGCAACTGGTTGAATTGCAAGGGGGAACGCTTCTTGTGAGTTCGACACCGGGAGTGGGGACAATTTTCACCTTCACACTGCCAGTGGCAGATCCAAATGATGAATCCACCGGGTCCTTGGACCATATGGCTGTATCTTACGTACAGCCTATGAAGACCAATTATTCATTCCAAACCCCTTATGTTACCAATGCTGAAGGTAAACGCACTGTGTTAATTGTTGATGATCAATACGTGAATCTGAAGGTTCTGCTGGATGCTCTGCAATCGCTCGACTATCGTGTGATTGCTGTCAAAAAAGGAGCAGAGGCCCTTTATGAGATTGAACAACCGGGGAGAATTGATCTTGTCATTCTCGATCTGATGATGCCGGGCATGTCTGGATACGAAGTCTGCCAGGAAATCCGCAAGCGTTATTCCTTATTGGAGTTGCCTGTACTGATGGTCACTGCCGCATTTCAGCCGCAAGACAAGGTGGCGGCCTTTCAGGTGGGAGCCAATGATTATCTGCCCAAACCGTTTGATCTTGAGGAACTGAAAGCACGAATTGGCAGCCTGCTCGCCATGAAAGAGTCACTGGGACGAGCAGTAGATATGGAGGTTGCTTTTCTTCAATCACAGATCAAGCCACATTTTCTATATAACGTTCTGAATAGCATTGTGTCTTCCAGCTATACAGATGTGGAACAGGCACGGAACATGATTGTTTCACTGGCTGATTACTTGCGGGGGAGTTTCCGGTTCAGTAATACGGATGAACGGATTGCGTTCGAGGAGGAGTTCAGCCTGATCCAAACGTATGTAGAGATCGAGAAAGCCAGATTTGGAGATCGCATCTGTTTCGAATATGACATACCTGAGGCTGCTTATCATGTGGCAATGCCACCTCTATTGTTGCAACCGTTAGTGGAAAATGCAATTCGCCATGGCATTGGTGATCAGATCAAAGGAGGCAAGGTCAAATTGACAGCGGTGTGTGCTGAAGGGTATTGGTTATTCACCGTAACCGATGATGGAATCGGAATTTCTCGCGAGCAACAGCAACAGTTGCTTGAGCAAATTAAACCGAACAGTGAGCGAGGTGTTGGATTACGAAATATTGATAAACGGTTAAGATTTGAATATGGCACCGCGCTCGATATTACAAGTGAGCCGGGGCATGGAACGAGTGTTGCTTTCCGTATTCCCGATGTGCAGCTCTGAGCAGCCTTAATCGCAGAAATATGCCAGTAATAAGTATGAGTCCTATCGTATGAGCGATGGGGCTTTTTTGTTTTTTTTTAAAATTAACGCACGAGTAAGACAAAAAATGAATTAATCCCCTCAGATTTTTGTTTGAAAAAGTAGAATTTTGTCATTATTTTAAGGTTTTTTTAAGGTAGCTTCAGATATGCTGAGCTGAAAGTACAGATGCAATAACAGAACGATACGATGGAGGGATCGAGACGTGGTATTTTCAGTGAGCACAACAAGGGACAGGTACAGCACTATTCGAAGAATGGCACATTTATTTTTAGCCATGATTCTCTTGATACCATCTTTAATAATTGGCGGTGACAAGACTGTGGCAGCGGCCAGTGGATGGACGATCATCGACGGAGGCGGAGCAAACGGGCTTAATGTAAATCAAGCAATGGCTGCTGAAACACCTGCAATAGTGGAGTGGAATGGGGAGATTTACGTCGCATGGAGTGAGCGAATTCAGACAACTCCTGCCATCCACCAGATTAGGGTTAAAAAGTTTAATGGGTCTGGCTGGGTGAGTATTGATGGGAACCAGCCAGTATATGGTCTAAATGCCGATATTAACAGAGATGTTGGAAATCCTGATCTGGCGGTGTATAACAACGCTTTGTACTTGACCTGGATGGAAAAGAATGCATCTTATAAGGATCAGGTCCGGGTTAAAAAATACGACGGCACCATGTGGACGAATGCAGAAGGCGGGTCCACTATTGGAATCAATGTGAATCCTGCAGCAAATGCTTTTGGTCCCAAGTTGACTGCTTATAAAGGTGAGTTGCACGCAATGTGGACAGAGGACGGTAAAATGCGTGCCAAAAAGTATAACGGTACCACGTGGACAAGCATAGATGGTGGAGGAGCAGGGGGAATGAACGTTAATCCTTCCAGTTATTCCAGTCCTCCTGCAATGATTGTCATGGGAGATGACTTATATGCAACATGGTACGAGATGACCAATGGCCCAAATTACAAATTGCGTGTCCTAAGGTATGACGGATTAGACTGGTCGGTGTCCGACGGAGGAGTTGGGTTAAATAGATCTGCTACGAAGATTCCGATTAATCCCTCACTTGCGGTCATGAATGATATCCTGTATGTGGCATGGACGGAACCAATAAGTAGTACGGACGAGCAAGTTCATGTGAAGAAGTTCGAAGGTGGCGTCTGGTCGAGTATTGATGGCGATGGTAACAATGGAATAAGCGTGACTCCGGGAGCACGCAGCGAAACTGTCAAGTTGGTAACATTAAACAACCAATTATATGCGGTTTGGTCTGAATATAGTTTAAATACAGTCAACACTGTACCTATTTTCAAAATCCGTGTGAAAAAATATGATGGTAACAGATGGACACTGGCTGAAAGTGGGAGAAATGGTGGTTTGAATGCGTCAGCCAGCAGAACGGCAGTTACACCTTCGGTTGTACCAATGAACGGAGCACTTTATGCCGTATGGAGTGAAAACGATCGATCCGTGACGAACGTTCGTGCGGCGAGTTACATGCCCCCACCTCCGCCTAGTGTTAACGGTGTTACCGTTAGCCCGATTACAACGAGTATGCAGCAGGGTGTGAACAGACAGCTAACGGCTGTGGTGGATGCAGTGGGTGAGGCTGCAACGACGGTGACGTGGAGCAGTAGTGATGCAACGAACAAGGTAATTGTGGATTCTGGGGGAGTAGTGAGGGTTGCTCGGGATGCAGTGCCAGGCGATTACTTGATTACGGCAACTTCCACATATGATAACAGCAAAAAAGGAACGGCTACGGTAACGGTGACTTATGCACCCGCTGTCAACAGTGTTACTGTGAACCCCGGCACGGCCAGCCTTTTGCAGGGGGAGAGTACACAGCTTACGGCCAATGTGGCATCCGTAGGGGGAGCCCGAACCACAGTGACGTGGAGCAGCAGTGATACGAACAATAAAGTAACTGTAAACGGGACGGGGAAAGTATCCGTTGCAGCCAATACGCCTCCGGGTGATTACACCATTACGGCGACCTCCACGTTTGATACTAGCAAAAAAGGATCAGCGGTCATTACGGTGACATACGCACCTGCCGTGACTGGCATCACCGTTACCCCGGATAACGATAGCATGATGCAGGGAGAGAGCAGACAACTTGCGGCAACGGTAAACGCGGTGGGCGGGGCTGCAACAACCGTGACGTGGAGTAGCAGTGACGCGGATAACAAGGTTGCAGTAAGTGATACAGGCTTTGTTACTGTCGCGTCCGATGCTGTACCCGGCATCTACTCCATTATGGTGACCTCAACTGTGGACAGCAGCAAATCAGCTACAGCAACGATTACCGTGACATATGCTCCGGCCGTCAACGGTGTTACCGTTACTCCTGATCCTGCAAGCATTGTTCAAGGAGATAGCTTGCAGCTGGGAGCCAGCGTGGACGTCGTTGGGGGAGCTTCGACGGAGGTAACATGGAGCAGTAGCGACCTTAATGGTAAGGTGCTGGTTAGCAATACAGGCAATGTAACGGTCGCATCCGATGCGGTGCCAGGCAATTACATCATTACGGCGACCTCGGTGGAAGATAACAGCAAAGCAGGTACATCCACTGTGACAGTAACGTATGCGCCAGCCGTTCAGGGAATCAGTATTCAGCCGGACAGTGCCCGTGTGGTACAAGGAAGAGGCACGCAACTTGCCGCGACTGTAACTGCCGTTGGTGGAGCGGATGAAACGGTGAATTGGACAAGCAGTGACTCCAGCGGCAAGGTGACGGTGAGTAATACAGGTTACGTAAGCGTGGCCGTGGATGCCGAACCAGGAGACTATACGATTACGGCGACCTCGGTGTACGATTTTTCCCAAACGGCAACAGCAACAATCAAGGTAACGTATGTGCCATCCGTGAACAGTGTGGTTGTAACCCCGGTTACGGCGAGTCTCATGCAGGGGGAGAGCAGACAACTGGCAGCCACCGTGGATGTTACAGGCGATGCTGATGTGAGTGTGACGTGGAATAGTAACGACACGACAAGTAAGGTTGCCGTAGATGATACGGGTTACGTTACGGTGGCTACCGATGCGGAGCCGGGTGAATATGTCATTTCCGCGACCTCTACAGAAGATAGTAGCAAAAAAGGAACCATGATCCTTACGGTCACGGCCGCCCCGACCTATACGATTGCTGGCATTGCAGATCAGACATTGCAATCGGTGTTGCTCGGTTATAATTCGGGTTCTCAGGAGATGATTACAGTGCCTGTTCAACATACCGGAACAGGCAAATTAGTTAATTTGTCGGCAGCTCTTGACGGTAATGATCCAGATGCTTTTACCCTCACGCAGCCCATGGTTGAATTGGAAGCGGGTGATAAGACAAGTTTCAATGTACATGCCAAAGATGACTTGCCAGCAGGAACATATACGGCTACGGTTACTTTGACAGCTGATCACATGCGGCCTGTGACTTTTAAGGTTACACAAGCGGTAAACTTGCCGAATGCACCGGCTAATCCTCGCCATCTGACAGCAGAGAGCGGAGATCGTAAAGTCACGGTAAAATGGGATATGGAACCTGATGTTACGCAATATCGAATTTATATGGCAACCGATGCTGATCCGAATCACAGGGTGGAAGTGACAGCCAATGCTTCGTCACCATACACGATCCCTGATTTGGTTAACGGGACCACCTACTACTTTGTGGTAAAAGCAGAGAATGTGGGGGGAATGAGTGAAGCTTCTAATTTGGTTAGTGCCATTCCTTCGAACATGCCAGGGGTACCAACGGATGTGACAGCAACTCCGGGTGACGGACAAGCTGTTTTGAAATTTACAGCACCGACGGATGACGGTGGTAGCCCAATTACGGGTTATGAAGTAACCGTATCACCAGGAGAGAGGAAAATCACAGGTAATGCCAGTCCAATCACCATTACCGGATTAAGTAATGGAACAAGTTATACCTTTACGGTGAAAGCAATGAACGGAGCAGGTAAAGGTGCAGAATCAGTCCCATCCAATGCGGTTGTTCCATTAGCTACCTCTGTACCGTCTAACAATTCGCCGAGCACACCACCCGCAGCGACTGCACCTGGGCCGTCTACGACACCAACACAGCCAGCAACGACGGGTGTAGACATTCTGGTGAACGGCAAGGTGGAGAATGCTGGACAAGCGACGGTAACCAAACGAGACCAGCAAACGGCTCTGACCATTGTAGTTGATCAGAAAAAACTCAATGACAGATTAACTGAAGAAGGGCGAAATGCTGTGGTCACCATCCCGATCAATCAGTCGTACGATATTTTTGTAGGCGAACTAACAGGTGAAATGATTCGGACCATGGAGGGATATGAAGCTGTTCTGGAATTCAAGACGGATCAGGCTTCATACATGGTTCCTGCCAGTCAGATTCGTATTGCGGAAATAGCTGATCAGGTTGGAGGAGCGGCAGATATGCAAGCGATCAAGGTGCGCGTTGAAATTGCATCCCCAACAGCTGCAGAAAAGAACATTGTGGAGCGGGCAACGGCACAAAATGAGCTAACGCTTGTGGCTCCGCCACTGAACTTTGTAGTTAACGCCTCCTATGGAGAGAAATCTGTCGAAATTAAAAAATTTGATGCTTACGTCGAAAGATCGATCGTTATTCCAGACGGCGTTGATCCGAACAAAATCACGACAGGTGTTGTTATAGAGCCAGATGGGTCTGTACGTCACGTGCCAACCAAAGTTCGGAAGAATAACGGACGATATGAGGCTCAGATCAACAGCTTGACCAACAGCACCTATGCCGTTGTATGGCATCCGCTGGAATTCAGTGATGTTGTACATCACTGGGGCAAAAATGCGGTCAATGATATGGGATCACGGATGATTGTCGAAGGATTCAGTAATGGCACTTTCAATCCAGATCAAGCAGTTACCCGTGCCGAGTTCGCAACAATGGTTATTCGTGGGCTAGGACTTCGAGTGGAGAGTCGAGATACAGCTTTCTCGGATGTGAAATCCGGACAATGGTATAGTGGGACTATTCATACAGCATATGCCTACGGCTTAATTAACGGTTTTGACGATGGTACCTTCCGTCCAGATGACACCATCACCCGGGAACAAGCGATGGTGATTCTGGAGAAAGCGATGCAGATCACCCGACTCCAAACCAAACTGAACAACGAATCGCCGGAAGTAACGCTTCAGGGCTTTGATGATGTAACAGAGGTATCCCCTTGGGCACGCAGTGGTGCAGTGGACAATGTGAAGGCAGGACTTGTACAAGGCCGAAGCCAATCTTTGCTGGTACCAAAGGGCAAGATGACCCGTGCCGAGGTTGCGACTATGTTGCAGCGCTTGTTGCAAAAATCGGATCTGATCTAATGCAAAAGCAGAACATGGGCTTTATGAGCCTGTTGTTCTGCTTTTTTTATACGGGATTCAACGGGGTGGCATTTCTTTCATTTTAGTAAGCAAACTGTAAGCCTGTCGTAACCCAATGCACAATGGAAACGTCATAATATGGTAAAAGGAGGACTGATGCAATCCATGAACAAACCCATTCCGAGATCCAAGCTGCGGCTGATGTTGGGAAAAACATATTATACTTGGCGAAGGTATGCGAAATGGCTTGTTGGTGGCATTTCATTTGCAAAAACCTTCTCAGCTGAAAAGCTTCCACATGTTGTATTTCACCATGAAACACCCACCCTGCGAAAGCTGAAGGACGTGGATATGTGGCTTCAGCATAACAAAGAAATCAATCTGTCGATTGCGATCGGGCGACTTAATGGACTTATCCTGCGACCGGGTGAAACGATGTCCTATTGGAAGCTGATCGGCAAAACGACAGTTCGCAAAGGTTATGTTCCGGGCATGATATTATTTTATGGTGGCTTCAAACCGGGGGTTGGCGGAGGGCTTTGTCAGCTCTCAAATCTTATTTATTGGATGACACTTCATACACCGCTCACTGTTGTGGAGCGTCATCGGCATAGTTATGATGTTTTCCCAGACTCTAATCGTACGCAGCCGTTTGGCAGTGGGGCAACGTGTGCATATAACTACCTGGATCTGATGGTCTCCAATTCTACGTCAATATCCTACCAGCTTCATCTGGAGTTGAAAGATCATGTGTTGCGAGGGGAATGGCGTGCAGAAGAGAAAGCTTTGTATTCTTATGAGATCTACGAGAAACAGCACCGTATCCAGCAGCAGCATTGGGGAGGTTATGTAAGGAATAATGTGTTACATCGGCGTGTTTTTAATCCAGAGGGCGAGTTAGTTAACGATGAATTTATTACGGAAAACAATGCACTTATGATGTATTCTCCACTACTCACTGAATCCGTGATAAGTGGTTAGTTGTGTGTTAATCCTGTGACAGATGGCATTTTATATAAAGTTTAAAATTCATAAATACAACGAGCGGGTTATCTCTTGGATAACCTGCTCGTTGTGCTCCATCCGATATCGCGTAATCCCGCATGAACTTCGCATGAACCCATCAAGCTACTGCAAAATGCACTACAGCACTATACAGCATTTTATTGCGAACAGGGTCAAATGTGACTTGGTGCTGAACCAGCTTTACGCGCAAAAGAAGAGCTTTGTTCATACCGATTCGATCATCGATTGCTCGCTCCAGTTCCTGAAAATCATAAGCTTGAAGACATTCAACCTTGTCTTTGATCATATCCAGTGAAATTTCCATATGTGATGTAGACCTCCATTGTATACAATTGGCCCAATCCAGAGCCTGCCGAGATTAATTGTAGAGGAGCTTGTAAAGATCAGCAAGTGAAAACCAGTGAAGCTGAATGTGATTATTATATTTTAGATAAATTCATTTTGGGAGGAGTGGTCCCGAGTAGTCTTGCGATTTTCGTAATCTGCCCTCGATGATGAAACTATGCTTCTTTGAGGGGTGTGATATAATTGAGCTACAGATGTTTGAATATTTTCAGGATAAAGAATTTTCCTAGTATGCATAGAGAGGTTTTGGATATGACGAAAGACAATTTTTGGCGTGAATTGCCACGACCATTTTTCATACTTGCACCGATGGAGGATGTGACGGATGTTGTATTTCGGCATGTCGTCAGTGAGGCGGGCAGACCGGATGTTTTTTTTACCGAGTTTGCGAATACAGAAAGTTATTGTCACCCGGAAGGCAACAAAAGTGTGCGCGGACGGTTAACGTTTACCGAAGATGAGCAGCCGATTGTGGCGCATATTTGGGGGGACAAGCCGGAGTTTTTCCGCGAGATGAGCATTGGCATGGCGAAGGAAGGGTTCAAGGGCATTGATATTAACATGGGCTGTCCTGTAGCCAATGTAGCGGAGAACGGCAAAGGGAGCGGTCTGATCTGCCGACCTTCCCTTGCTGCGGAGATTATTCAAGCGGCGAAAGCTGGAGGCTTGCCGGTCAGCGTCAAAACAAGACTGGGATTCACCGAGGTCGATGAATGGCGCGACTGGTTAACTCATATTTTGCAGCAAGATATTGTGAATCTGTCCATTCACCTGCGCACAAGAGAGGAAATGAGCAAGGTGGAAGCCCACTGGGAGTTGATTCCCGAGATCAAAAAACTGCGGGATGAGATCGCACCGAATACGCTGCTAACCATCAACGGGGATATCCTTGACCGTGAAGCTGGCCTGAAACTGGCAGAGCAGTACGGTGTGGATGGCATTATGATTGGACGGGGCATATTCCAGAATCCGTTTGCCTTTGAGAAGGAGCCGAGGGAGCACACGACGGAGGAGTTCCTTCATCTGCTGCGGCTGCATCTGGATCTGCATGATCAATATTCCGAGCTGGAACCACGTTCGTTCAGCCCGCTGGCGCGTTTTTTCAAAATCTATGTTCGTGGATTCCGCGGTGCAAGTGAGCTGAGAGGTAACTTGATGAACGCCAAGACAACCGCTAAAGTGCGTGAGTTGCTGGATGAGTTCGTAAGGAAGGAACAGGTAGAGAAGGCGGAGGCGGAAGAAAAAAGTATTTGAAATCGCCCTTAGTATACCCTTGTTGCTGTAAAATTGTAATTGAAGGCAGCACTTCGGGTGTCTCATAACAGGAGAATTTGTGAGAATGGAGAGGTATCCATTACCAAATCGCTCAAGCGGGATGACCGCTTGGGCTTTTTTTATTTTTGCAGAAATAACTGCATAAGAGCAGCCTTTTTTATATTTTCACAAAATAAAAAGACGTTACCGGAATGGTTGATCACATCGACCAGAGATTCCAGTACACGTCCTGCGCTTATCATGGCAACATGCAGCTAAAGGTTGGTGCTTAACCAGCAAATCGCTGAGTTGAAAATACTAAAGCTGAGTTGAAATATGAAAATAGTTATGACGAGGCCAGCATGTACCCGGCTCCCCGAATCGTAATAATTCTCTCGGGATGGAGAGGATCATCCTCAATTTTTTTTCGTAGATTACTGATATGTACAGCGACTGTTCTCGTATCCTCCAGACTTTCCATACCCCAGACGAGATTGAACAACGTATCGACAGAGATGACCCGATTCACATTTTGTGCCATATAGGAGAGTAGACTAAATTCTTTTTTGGATAAAAAGATCGGTTTACTGCCTATGTTAACGGACTGTGCATAGAAATCCAGTGTCATTCCTGGTAACTCCAACAGTTGTTCCCGTCTGCTTGTCGATACTCTGCGAAGGTGAGCCTTGATTTTAGCCATGAGCACGCCCGGACTGAACGGTTTGGTCACATAATCGTCGCCGCCATCGGTTAATGCACTGATCTTTACCTCATCTTCCTCATGGCTGCTCAAAAACAAGATCGGAGCATCGGTATAGACCCGTGCGCTCCTGCACCAGTCAATGCCGCTTTCATTCACCAGCATCACATCCAGCACAATCAAATCCGGGTTAAATGATGTAAGCAGCTGCATTGCTTCTGTCCCGGTGTGGCTGTATGAGGAACTAAAACCTTCTCGTTCACAATATGCCTGAACAATCTCGCATATATGGGGATCGTCATCGACGATCATAATTTTGTACGTGTCCTTCATGCTGTCACCTTCCTGTTTTTTGAATACAGTGGCAGCGATATATAAAATATCGATCCCGTCTCGCCATCGCTGTCCGCTTGAACAATCCCTTCATGCGCTTGTACAATTTCCCTGCAAATCGCAAGTCCGAGTCCGCTACCCTCTACTTTTATGTCTGGGCTTGGCCGATCATATCTGTAATTGCGATCAAAGATTTGTTCGAGTTGGTCCGGGGGAATACCCATGCCAGAGTCTTGTACACTAATGATCACACTAGGATGATCTTTTGTCTCGTCCACGGCTAGAGCAAGACGTATACTTCCACCAGTTGAGGTGAACTTCATCGCATTTGATACGAGATTAAACAACGCCTGTTCTAATCTTTGCTCATCGATCTCAATGATCGGAAAGTCAGCGCGATGATCTTCTCCTTTTCCGATATCCTGTGTGAAATCTAATCCTGCGTCAAGCACAACCAGCTCATATTGTTCAAAAAAACGATGTAGGAATTCGGCGGCATGAACCGTCTCCATTTGATATTCTACTTGTCCCGTCTCCAGATGCGACAAGTAGGACAACTCTCCGATCATATGATTAATCCGTATCGTGTTATCACGGATATACTTCAGGTACTGTTCATTGCGCTCCGGCTTCACCCTGTCTTTTACAGCTTCGACATAACCGAGCATGCTGGACAGCGGCAGTCGCAAATCATGGGTTATGTAGGCGAGTAGCTTCTTCCTTCCATGCTCCGAGCGGAGTAACTGCTCATACGATGTACGCAGGTCTTCATGAGCTGCAGATAGTGCATATGTGCGTTCCTTCACGAGTTGCTCCAAATTGGTATTCATATCGGTAAGCCTGTCATTCGCTTCCTGAAGCTCACGGGCAATCCGTACCTCGTTTGTTGCGGCCCTTGTGAATCTTGAAGAAACCAGAATCAGCTGTGCAATCGTAAATATTAACAAACCCATCGGTGATGTATTTCCGATTGGCGACCACTCATTGTAATATAAGAAGTCGTTAATCACGGTAACCATAGCAACCACGGATACGAGTAGGAAAATCAGAGCCCCCTCCATATGCTGCATAGCCGCTTTGGCTAGTCCAATCATCAGATATGCCATATGAAGAACAACGACCGCACCAATCAGCATTAACATTTTGGTATAGATCAGTGCAGGGGTTACGACAACAACCAGGCAGAGTATGCCCGTTGCGATCCGGCTGCCAAGACGGAACCATCGCGTGACATAATTCGGGAAAATACATTCAAAATACTTGGTAATGATATAGCCGCCAAGAGAAAGAGCCAGATACTCCATCTTGAACTGCAATTCCCACGGGAAATCAGGGAAAAACTGTGTAAACATCAGCTCGCCATTCAACATGGATCGGATGCCAAACAACAAGGTGAACAGACCAAAGTATAACGGTGCTCTGTCCTGACGGCGGAGCAAGAACAACATCAGATTATATATGCCAATGACGAGCAGACTTGCCGTTATAAACATGTCTGTGGCAACATTCAGTTTAGTCTGGACCGTTAATACGTTACTGCCACCTAGTTCTATTTCCTTGGTGATACCGCCACGATTATGATAGAAATTGGATACTTGTATCACTAGTTCTACCGTGTCGCTCTTGGGCTGGAAGAACACCAGTCTTGTTGCCAATTGCGGTGTCATGTCACTTTTGTCCTGACCAACCGTACCGGCTGCTGTCAGCAGTTCTCCATTTACCCATAGTTTATATGCATGGAAAATGGTAGGTAGCCGCAGCGCAAGTCGCTCATTTCTGTCCTGCTCGCTAAGCGTAATGAGCAGACGAAAAGTGGCAAAGCCTTCTCCTGTCAGTTCTTGACCATCCAATCGGTAGCCTAACCATGATCCAGGGATATTGATATATCGGTCAGAATGTCCACCCATTTCCATACGACTTCGTATATCCTCAGGCGAAAGCAACTCATGCCAGTAAAATGTCCATTCCCCCTCTAACTTTACAGGGTTCGTACGAATGTGGTCCCGAGTTAAATCGAGTATGCCTTGTTCGCTTCGAATGGGGGGGGGTTCTGGAGAAGACATGATGGCATAGCTTATGGCCGCACCGATAACAACAACAAACGTAATGTGAAGCAAGATCGTACGAGAACTGACTCGAAGAATATCCCTGATCATGAAGTCGACCCCAATCTACAAAATTCGCTATAAATATCTGAATATCTTCATGATAGCATCAACCTAAGAAAATGTGTGAGTAGTTGAGATGAAAACTTAAAGATAGGGTTGATTCTTATGGAAATCAGCGTTTATATTCCGGTTCTACCAATGCGACTGGATAAGGATTATCCAGCACCCATAACACGGCTAGCTCACTTAATCGGGCAGGTGCATCATAATCCGATCCATTGCGTAGCTTGTGTGCCAAGTCGTGTGCCTCTTGTAAGAGAGTCGGGTTTAGCGGAGAACCGGTGCCTAAGTGCTGAACCAAGGTAGCCAGCATCTTACGATAATCTGCATCCCAGTTTCCACCACCATTGCGCAATACTTCATCAGAGATGCGCCCGGTAATACGAATGACCTCGCCCTGAACCGTTGAGGCATGACCCTGTGGAGGAATGAGATACGCCCACAGCTCTTGGTGTTGCTTGGACCAGTGATCTGCCTTTACATGGATGGGGCTTGTTCCATCATGCATGATCCGATTGGCCACAGGTTTAACATCAAATTGTCGATACAACTTGTCCAGTGCGTCCGACACTTCATTAACCTTGTCTTTATTATAATTTTCACGGACGAATTCAAAATCCTTGCCGATTCGTTTCACCGACTCCTTCATTGCGGGGGTGATCGTTGCTCCAGCATTCAGCAGAATGGAGGAAATCTCTGACATGTTAACAATATCGCTATTCCGGCAATTGATTAATCCCTTGGCCAGCGGAGTATTTCCCTGGTTATTTTCCACATCAATCTTAGCCCCGTGGCTTATCAACTCTTGAACCGCCGGTGTTCTATATGAATTCACTGCTGCATGCAAAGGGGTTTCGTTGGTGTAGTCTACCGCATTCAGATCGGCACCGCGTTCAAGAAGTAGTGCTACGTTCCCCGACCAATGTGAAGCATGAGCATGTAAGGGTGTACGTTGGTATTTGTCACGTGCATTCAGATCGGCTCCTTGCTCCGCAAGCCAGTGAATAATCTCATCTGGAATATGCCGAAAGCTGAGCGCGGTGCCTTTGCTATACCCCCCGATTGCATCCCATTCGCAATGTTCGAAAACTTCTTTTATCGCATGAATATCTTTATTCTTAAAAAGCTGTTCCAGATTAGCAGGTAATGTTGTTTGCTTCTTTGTCATTAATATCTCCCTCTCCTTCGTGAGTATAAGATCTCTAATGATAGGTAATCAGGTTCCAGAGTGATTGGCGATGATAGAGTAGATTGCAATGATTACCAAATTTTATCACACATGTCCATTGAGAACCAAACACTCAGCTGCCTTCAAAGGTGAACTATTCCTTTGTTCTATAGCTATTGGAGGGCGTATCGTTGTGCTGTGCTATACTTTAGGTAAATGTTCTGCCTGAAGCTTTGCTGAGAATAGGAGGATATATGTCCTGGAGTAAATTAAAACAACAATTAGAGAGTTTCCTTAGCCCGGCACTGGCCGGAACCGTAGCGTACCGGGCAACCAGTTATCGCTATTCACCGGATAAATCAGGGAGTGGTTATCTGACCGTGGATCAGAAGAATATCCTCAATATGGCGGATACGACCACACCCATTCGGTGGTATCAGAGCGATCAGGAGATTAAAAATGATCCGAATATCGTCATTCCTGTAAGTATGGAAGAGATTGAAGCCATCCGCAAAGAAACCAAAGGCGCTGTCCCGGAAGAACGTCTTGAAATCATGGTGCGAGGTAGAAAAAGCACATCTCATGCCAAAGAGCTGTTAGCGGCTCAAGCTGCGTTAAGCAAATCTAATTTTACAGCGGTAGCAACGACGTTTCTAGCCACTTCAATCGAGGACAATCTGGAGAGCAATGACATTCTGCTCAATATTCTGGCGCTGATCGATAGACGGGTGGGCAAAAAGCGGATTCTGAACATGTCGGAATCGATTAAAATGAAGCATTCTGCCGTGCAGTATTTTTACGAACTTCGCCGCAGAACGGTGTGAAATTTGAATTTCGCAAGTTATACTAAGCTTATAAACAGCTTATATTGCAAAGAGAGCCGTGCTGTAACACGACTCTTTGCACAATAGCCGCTTTTAAGGGCGGTGGGCTTCAAACAAGAGGATACACGACCAAGTAGACCGCGACCTTTGCAAGGGGGGCGGTCTACTTGTGTTTATCGGACAGTAGCTAACCAAGACTCCAACAAAATTTGGATTTTTTATTGTGATTTTGTACTACATATTGTTTTCATGCTTCAAAAAAGTTAAAATAGAATGAGAACATATGTTTTTATTGTGCTATATTTTATACATATTCGGGGGATTACTGCGGTTGAACTTGTTAAGGGGTGGATACGTCCAATGTTACGATTAACTAAACAGCAAGCCAGGCAGTTTTTATTGTTAAAGCATGGGTTAATGGGAGAGCATCAATTTGTCGGAAAGTCAGGGATCATGGAATTTACAAGACAGGTTGGCTGCATTCAATATGATCCTATTGATATCTGTGGAAAGAATGCCGAATTAGTACTACAGTCACGCATCAGTGGGTTTAGCAAGAACATGCTCGACGAATTATTGTATCAGGATCGATTGCTGATCGATTATCCCGACAAGAATCTTGCTATAATTCGGGTGGAGGACTGGCCTTATTTCGAACGGTACAGACAAGCTGCCAGACAACATGCAGAAAGCTATCCCCAGATGGAGACACTGATAGGACAAGTACGGGCTCATACACAGCAGGTTGGTCCGGTAAGTTCGAATGAATTAAATGCCTTGCAATTAGAAGGAGACTTCACTTGGCGTTCAGCCATTCACTGGAGTAGTGGGAACAATGTCTCGCGCTCGGTGTTAGAGCAGATGTACTCGACAGGTGAACTGATTATCCATCACAAAAAGGGAACACGTAAATATTATGATCTGGCTGAGAAATACATACAGGCCGATTTGTTGCATGCGACAGATCCGTTGTTGAACGAATCAGAACATCACAAGTGGAGAGTATTGCGCCGAATCGGTGCAGTTGGCTTGCTGTGGAATCGTGCATCGGATGCCTGGCTTAATATATGGGGGTTAAAAACGGAGCAGCGGAACAGAGCCTTTCAAGAGCTATTGCTGGAGGAGCGCATTGTTGCTGTTGAGGTAGAACAGATGAAGGAACGATTATACTGCCGTGCAGAAGACTTGCCTTCGATTGAACGCATACTGCAAAGTCCGGAGTTACAAGAGCGTTGCGAATTAATTGCTCCACTGGATAATCTAATGTGGGATAGGAAGCTTATTTATGCATTGTTTGAGTTTGACTATAAATGGGAGATCTATACGCCGGCTCTCAAACGGAAATTCGGTTATTATGTGCTACCTTTATTGTATGGAGATCGGTTCATTGGCAGAGCGGAGATTATTGTGGAACGTAAATTCAAAAGGCTGGTTGTTAAACATGTCTGGTACGAAAAAGACATTCAGCCCACCAAAGAACTTGTAGCCGTGGTGAAGCAATGCTTCGAGCGGTTTTCAATATTCAATGACTGCGAGACGATTTCAATAGAGGGATAAGCATAAAAACCAAAGTTGAAGATGATATATGTTTTGAATTTCACTTGATATAGCCTAAAGCTATAACTAGTCATGCTTTTTTGGTATCTCTTCTAACCCCGCTTCACGTGATATGATGATCATATACAACTGAGGGGGTTATTTTCATGACAGATAAATTCCAAATCGTAGGAAGTTTATTGCGGCCGGATGAGCTGCTGACATATAAAACACAGATTGAACACCGGGATGATATCCAGTATCCATTCTATGAAGACTTTCAAGGGTACCAGCAATGTGAGAGCAAAGCGATTGAGCAAGTGATTAAAAAAGAAATCGAGAATGATCTATCCGTCATCACAGACGGCGAGTTCTCCAAATCGATGTGGCATCTCGATTTTGTCTGGGGTTTTGGTGGAGTGGAGCGTTATATCGCGGATCATGGGTACTTTTTCCGGGATGTGGATGGCACTTCGAAATATGAGACTCGTAAAGATATCGGGCTGCGCATCACAGGTCAACTAAGCGGCAAGAATCATCATTTCATTCAACTGTTCAAACAGCTGCAAGACCAAGCGGGTGAACAGCAGACTAAACTCTGCATTCCATCGCCATCGCATATTTTCGGTGAATTGTCCTGGTCGGACAACATCGGAGGGAAGGATGCAGTGTACCAGAATACGCAGGAACTGAAAGCGGGTCTGGTGAGTGCTTATACGGAATTTGTGCAGGAGTTTGCAGATGCGGGCGGTACGATTTTGCAGATGGATGACTGCCTGTGGGAACTGTTTGCCGATGACAATCCGAACTCGCCGTTTACCGGAGAGCATATTAATCAAGAGGAAGTACAGGGCCTCGCAACGGAGTTTATTGATATCAACAATACGGTCATTGACTTCGGTCGTAGCTTGGGTCTGAAAATGTGGACACATAACTGCCGCGGCAACTATGATTCCCGCAACATGGGCGGTGGATCGTATGCGAAGATTGCAAATCTGTTCCTGAAGCAATTGAAATATGACCGTTTCTTTTTGGAGTGGGATGATGACCGTGCAGGTTCCATCGAAGCGCTGGAAGTGTTCAAAGACAGACCGGATACGGAAATTGTACTGGGATTGTTGTCCTCCAAAACGAGTACACTCGACGATGAAGAACGTGTGGTTCGTCTACTGGACGAAGCCTCCAAGATCATCGATAAGGACAGACTGTTGTTGTCTCACCAATGCGGCTTTGCCTCCTGTGATGGCGGTAACGAATTGAGCGAAGCCCAGCAGTGGGCGAAGATTCATCAAGGGCAGCAGATTGCGAAGCAATACTGGGGAAGCTAACCCACATAATAAGATAGATATTTTCATGGGCGTGACATAGACATAGGCACAGGCGTAGACATAGACGATGCCTCGTAAATGGGGAGCAAGATTCAACCATACGTGATGCCTTTATACGGCGATCTTTTCCGAGCAGGATTCGGGAGAGGTCGCTTTTTGTTTGGACGGATTTGTTGACTTGTGACGGATATGACCTTGTTGTGATTCTTCTCACTTTCCTGACCTTACATCTGATCTACACTTAATGGCATGTAGATAGGGGGAATTGCGAAATTGAACGGGAAATGTGGAGTATGCGAGTACAAAACGACGTGCGGCGGCTCAAGAGCAAGAGCGTACGCAATGACGGGAGATTACATGGCCAGTGATCCTTCCTGTGCCTATATCCCGGTGGAGCTACGTTAAAGTTTATATGGCGGGAAGTGTAGCATGGACAATCAACGCACGAAACAAGTTGTTATTGCTGGCGGTGGGATTACCGGATTAAGCGCAGCTTATTATATTCAACAGTTTTGCAGAGCGAATGATATTACAGTAGAACTTATTATTGTTGAAAAAAATGATCGATTCGGTGGACATGTGCACACCGGTAAAAGGGATGGATTCGTGATCGAACGGGGGCCCGATTCTTTTCTCGCACGGAAAACATCCATCATTGAGCTTATGCAGGAGCTCGGTATGGGCGAAGAAATCGTTGGTACGCGTCCAGGGGTGTCACATAGCTATATCGCCTATCGGAATAAACTGCATCCAATCCCGGATGGCTTTATGCTCGGTGTGCCTACGAAGTGGAAACCCTTCGTAACAACCCGTCTATTGTCACTGCGGGGCAAGGTGCGAGCGGCTGCAGATCTTGTGTTGCCGAGGCGGCCTGGCGGGGAGGATGAGTCGCTAGGGCATCTGCTGCGCAGGCGACTTGGTGATGAAGTGCTGGAACAGATCGCTGAGCCGTTGCTAGCCGGTATATATGCTGGCAATGCAGACGGACTAAGTGTACAGGCAACCTTCCCGATGCTGCAAGAAACGGAACAGAAACATCGCAGCCTGATCGTGGGCATGTTGGGTATGAGAAAAAGCCGGGCTCCAAAGCAAGCCACCCAGCCGACAGTTCAACCAACAGTTGAAGCAACAGCCAAACTTACATCCCAACCACCGGGCACGGCTGCAAGAAGTATGTTTTTGAGTGCAAGTGGCGGTTTGGAGGGCGTGGTGGCACAACTAGAGCAAGCATTGTCAACTAGAGCACATTTGATTCGAAATACGGAAATCTCTCGTGTGACGAAGGTAGACCAAGAACAAGAGCAAACCAAAGATAAGAATAAAGGAACAGGGAAAGAAAAAGATCGTGGGCATTATACGGTTCATTTTAACAATGGAACGATGCTTGCAGCAGATGCGGTAGTGATCGCAACTCCAGCGTATGCAGCAGCGGACATACTCGCACATGAGCATGAGCCGATTGCGGAACGGCTGCGTTCCATCCCGTATGCATCTGTGATGAACGTTGTGCTGGCTTATCGTAAGCAGGATGTGGGTATTGACCTGAATGCATCAGGCTTTGTTGTGCCACGCAAGGAAGAGCGCAAAATTACGGCCTGTACCTGGACTTCGTCCAAGTGGGCACACACAGCGCCGGAAGGCCACATTCTTTTGCGAGCATATGTAGGGAAATACGGTCGTGACCCGGTAAGTCATCAGTTGGCGGATGACGATATCATTGCCGAAGTACGCCGAGAATTACAGGAGACGATGGGCATATCTGCAGAGCCTGTTTTTACAGAGATTAACCGATTACCGCTGTCCATGCCCCAATATCAAGTCGGACATCTGAAACGAATCGCTGAGGTGGAGCAGATGCTTGCGGACGTTATGCCAGGCGTTTACGTCGGCGGTGGGGGATACCGAGGAATTGGCGTACCGGACTGTATCTCTCAAGGTAAGGCCATGGCGGAGAAAGTACTTGGCACATTGTTGGACACTAGATGAACATAAGAAGCGGCAGCCTGTCCCGAAATACAATCGGAAAGAGGCTGCCGCTTCTTTTTATGGTTGGGTGGGGCTAACGTCTGTGCTTGAATACTTCACTCCATAAATCAACTCACGTGATGAATCAATAGATCGACTATTCGGCAGCAGCCTGTTGTGCCAGCCATTCTTTTTTTAATATCGCATATTGATACGTGTTCTCGTATTTCGGCGTGCCGTCTTCATTTTTAACAAAAGAAATAAACTCCAGGAACAGACCTTCCCTGCGCATGCCCAGCTTCTCACACAGCTTCTGGGAACGGAGGTTATCGTCCTCGACATAAGCGTAAATTCTCCGAATGTCCTGTTCCATAAAGAGATGTTGCATGAAAGCACGAGCACCTTCACTGGCATATCCCTTTCCTTCAAACCTTCCATTGAAATTCCATCCGATACTATACGTATCGGAATCTGATTTTGAATTGGATTCCGAACCTGATTCTGAACCGGAGTCTGAATCTGGATCATGACCTTCTGTCATACCAAACAGCTCTCCAATGATTTCGTTACTGTCTTTCAAACACACAGCAATATGGGAGTCTTCCTTGCTTCTTTTTTGGACCTCTGCAACGGCGTCTTCTAACGTTGTCAGCTGTTGATCCATAAAGCAGTTGACCCGCGGATTTGCAGTATATTCGAGTAACCCGGCAGCGTCCGATGCGGCAAAATTGCGTAAAATCAATCGATCAGTCTCAATCGTTTGCATGAATGATTCCTCCAAAGATGATGGAGACAGATGAATGGCATCTGCTCCTTATTTCGTATTTTGAATAGTGTAATAAGGTGTTGGATCATGAAATATGAAATACGGTTTATCCCTTCTTAGGTGCCAAGTCTCTCGACTTAACTATAGCAGGTACAGTTTTGGGTTTGATCGTTGTGCTGACTTCTTTTGCCTCGCTAATTTCATTGATCTCTATAACCTCATTGGTCTTATCCGTTTTATCCGCTTTGGAGAAAATGTTCATTAACTTGTCTTTGTAAATATATCCGAGTACAAAACCGACAACAGCAATAACGGATATGACGATTGCGATAGTGTACTGCTGTGTTTGAATCGTTGAACCTACCATAGCCGATCCGATAATCCATGGCACTCGTGCTACCAGCAGAATGATGAAGAAACGCAAGGAGCTAATGGAGGTTAGCGCGGCAACAAATACCAGCATATCCTTTGGTAAGCCCGGAATTACAAAAAAGATAAATAAAAAGATAGCAAACTTGCGCTCATCATGCATGAAAGAAATCCATTTCCCATTTTGTTTCTGCAGCAGGCGCGATACAAAATCACGACCGATAAAACGGGTGAAATAGAAGGCGATGGCTGACCCTAAGATCAGACCGACCGTTGTATAGAAGGAACCGAGTGCGGTACCGTAGATATATCCCCCGGCTATCTGTACGATCTCTCCGGGAATAGGTGCAACGACGATCTGTAGAATTTGAAATAAAATAAACATGATCGGGCCCCAATGTCCCGTTGAATGAATATAAGCTCTGAAGTTTTCCATCGACGACATGATTTTGATGATAGCTGGTGCATAATAGATCAGTAGAACCGCGGACACGACGGCGATCAGACCAAGCAGTACTTTCATCACGATACGTTTTGAGATTTTCGGCATAACGTAAGACCCCTTTTTGTAATGACATTCACTATTAACAGTATAAAACGAAATCATGAAGAGATACCTACTTAACTTCTGAAGAATTCTTAAGGCGGTCCTGATGCGCTGGCTCTGATGAGACTCGCAAACTATACTGAAATGAACGGAGGGATTTTGAATGAATAACAACAAGCAGATTCTGATTGCAGACGACAACAGTGAGATTCGTGAAATCGTAAAGATTTTACTAGAAAGTGAAAATTACGAAGTCATTGAAGCCGTAGACGGCCAAGATGCGATTGATAAAGTAACAGAAGAGACCGATCTTATTATTCTGGATATGATGATGCCCAATAAGTCAGGACTGAAGGCGTGTCTGGAGATTCGTGAAAAAACGAGTGCGCCGATCCTGTTCCTTACAGCGAAAACACAGGATTCAGATAAACAATTGGCATTTTCGTCGGGGAGCGATGACTTTTTGTCCAAGCCTTTCTCATATACCGAGCTGGTGGCCAGGGTCAAAGCGCTGCTTCGTAGATATTATGTATACCGGGGCAAGGAGAAGGTTGAGGAATCCGAGCACATTGTGGTGAAGGATCTGACGATTCATCAGGATGCCAAAACCGTATTTATCGGCGAGCGAGAAATCTCGCTGACCGACATTGAGTATCAGATTTTGTTACTACTGGCATCGAAACGAAGAAAGGTGTTCTCAGCCGAAAATATCTATGAGAGCGTGTGGCAGCAGCCTTATTTTTATACTTGTAATAACACCGTGATGGTTCACATTCGTAATCTGAGAAACAAGCTGGAAGATGACCCGCAGCAACCTAAATATGTGAAGACGGTTTGGGGGAAGGGGTACAAAATTGAATAAGCTGCTCATCGGAAAAAAACTGAAGCTCAAGCTGGTACTTGCAATTATTCTCTCTCTGTTCGTTTCCGTAGGTACATTCATCGTCTTGCAGGTGGTTGGCGAAACGGCGCTGGACAGTTATCTCAGCAAATCGACGTTTATCGAAAACAGGCAAAGGGATGTGCTGGAACGATTTAGGGCCATGGTTAGCAGTGAGCACTTGTCCTCGCAGAATCATGAAAGGCTCTCGGAATGGATTCGTGGGGAGCGGTACTTGGAGCTATTCATATTTGAACAGGATAAATTGATTTATGCATCCAACACGGAAGCGGATCCTGCGATAAATAAAGAGCTGTTAACTCAGTTTTTACCGTCCAGAACACCGATTACAACAGTCCAGTTTGCAGATCAGGCGGCACAGATTTATCTGGTGGGTTTCTATGAATATCAATACTATAACCTGCTTCTGATCTTGACGGTATTCATCGCTTTGATTGCGTTCATTCTTGCCTTCCTGCTCATGATTAATCAGAAAATATCGTATATTGGCAAGCTGGAGCGTGAGATTAAAATACTGGAAGGCGGCAATCTGGATTACAAGATTACTGTATCAGGTAAAGATGAGTTATCATCGCTGGCATGGAGTATTGACGAGATGCGTAAATCGTTTGTCGAACGGCTTGGCAGTGAGGAACGGGTGAGAACGGCGAATCGAGAGTTAATAACGGCGATTTCTCATGATTTGCGCACGCCACTCACGATTCTACTTGGATACATGGACATTATTGAACTGGGCAAATACAAGACACAAGAGGACCTGCACAAGTATATTCACAATAGCCGGGAGAAGGCGTTTCAGATCAAAATTTTATCAGACAAGTTGTTCGAGTACTTCACAGTATCCTCTGCATCAGAGGAAGAGGAAGTGGAATTCGAAATCTATGATGGACGGGAGTTGATTGATCAGCTTCTGGATGAGCAACTGGCCGTAATGGAAGATTTCGATGTTCACATGCAGCAGAAGCATGGGGAACGGCCCTTTTTACTAGAGATGAATCTCGTAGCCATTCGCCGTGTATTCGATAATATGTTCTCCAATATAAAGAAGTATGCGGATCGTTCTCATCCAGTGGATATCGAGTTATCCCTTAAGCTGCAGACGTTGATCATAACCGCTCGAAACCGGGTTAGATCTGTTGACATAACGAAGGACAGCAATGAGATTGGACTGGTCAGTTGTCAGAAAATAATCGAACAGCATAACGGGACACTGAAGATATCTCAGCAAGCGGACACCTTTACCTTACAGATTGAATTGCCTGTTATTCTCAGTAAAGAAGATCCAAAGTAACAGTTAATACAGGCCATGGGGAGTAGGGCAGTTTGGACATAAATAAAACATTTTCGCTTAATCGATGTAACTTCCAGGTGTTGGGAAGGGTTATATAAGAGAGTTATAGAAAAGGTCACATGAAGAGTGGCATAAAGAAAAGAGTAAGTGAAATAAAAGTGCAAGTGACAACATGAGGGGAGAGGGTCTTGTGAAGAACAATCATACTCCACTGAATAAAAAACGGGTTTTAGAAGAACTGGACTCGCTGGGTTATTCGAACCGAATGAAAGAGATTGCGCGGCTGGGACGGAATCATCTGGCTGTGGCCCCGAAAGATTACGCGGCGTTGCTGCTTGAGTTGCTGGACAGCGGAACATCGTACGAGGCGCAGTTGGCATTAACCGGTGCCGGAGCAGTACAAGATGCGCAAGCCGTTATATACGCATTGAATCATCCCAAGGCTGGGGTTAGGGGAAGGGCTGCCTGGCTGCTGGCAGAGGTGGTCACTGATCCGGGGTATGACATTGAATCCGAGATTGTTTCGATGTCGCACCATTGCCGTCAGCTGCTACTGCGAAGTATTGTGAAGTATACCAGACAGGATTGGGCAGAACGTCTGTTTCCGATCGTATTGGAACGTTGGGGTGCCGATGAGGCTGCTCTACTGCTATCCATGTGCGGTGAAGCAACGGTTCGCACACAATTGCCACAGCTTGGATATGCAATTGATAATTGGAGAACCATAACAACCCGTTACCCGGATCTGGTCGCTGCTTACTTAAAGGATGCGTTGAATGAGGCATCGGAGAGCGGCAAGTCCAGCGTATGGGCTGAGATGAGTACGGCGGTAGAGAAGCTCAGTATGTTCAGACCAGCAATGGTCCTGGAATATGCGTTGTCTTATGGTCCAAAAGAACAGATTCATCCTGTGATTAAGAATCAACTGGGTATCCTGATTCAGACTAGCCCAGAGCAAGTATTTGAACTGCTCACAAGGCAGGAGACAAGGGCATATCTTCTGAACAACGGAGTCCCGGCGGGGGTATTGAAAAAAAGAAGGTACTTCACCACCGCGCACTGGACCGCAATTGTGACCATGCTTGCGGAAGCGCCTCTCCAAGTGGCAAAGGTGCTGGACACGCTGGCGCCTTCAAGCCGTGAAGCGTTATTTAATGCGGCGTACCCGGAGCAGGAGCGAATAAATCGAATGTTCCCCACCGATTTGCTTGATGTACTGCCACATCTGTTGCGTGACAAGGAAGCAGTTCGTATGCTTACCCTGAGGGAAGTTCGGGAAGACCGGGACAGAACGTACGAAATGACAGTGCGTCGTCTGATCACCCAAGTTAGAGAACCGCTGGAGAAATCTGTTCAGGTGTCGAATGCAGATGAGCGAGCTGCGGCCTATTCCCGGCTTATTCGAAGCACGGCTCTGTCCCGAAGCGGGATGGAGGAGACGTTAAATTTCCTGACAAGAGTGAAAAACGATCAGGACCCGGTACGTTTCATCGTTATGGCCGAATTATCAAGATGTCCAGTCACGATGTTTAAAGAAGAGCATGTGCAGCATCTGACGATCCTGGTCGACAGTGTCATCGAGGCCAGAGATACTTCGCATGGAACCAGAACGGCAGTTGAGCAATTGGCTTTTGACATTCTGCGGGAGCATGCAAGTGAACCGGAGAGTCCCTTGTTCCAATGTGCGCTTAGAACGCTCAAGCGCATGGCGATGCGTGATGGGCAGTTTATGTTATTTTCCAGAGAGTGGGACAGTCTGCCGCAGTCCGCGCTCGAAACCTTATTTGACGAGATCTATGCCATAGGTTTAGAAGCGAACAAGCGGGAGAGTGACTATGTCGTGCTGGTGATGGCCGATGTATTTGGTGAATCGATCGAACGACTGCCCAAACTTCAGGATCTTCTGGAAGAGTTAGTGAAGGGGAAGAAGTCAGCAGCTCAGGCCGTCAGGTACTGGCTGGCACCCTACAAGACCAGGGATAAACGGGTTAGGGAGCTGCTGGACCTTGATCCAACCTTCATCTCATTCTATCAAGTGTTCGAGCATTTACACCGGAAACGTCAGGAGTGGCTTGATCCGTTTATCTCTGGCAAAATCCTCAAAGGTAAGCATTTAACGGGGAAAACGATCTATCTGGTTCCAGCTCATAATGGCTTTTACCGCTGGTTGCCTCGTCAGCAACAAGCGCTGGCTTCGCTACTTGACCGGGTGGCACAAGACAACAAGCGAAGCTTCTATGAGCGTGCAAATGCGATGCGGAGTATGGCAGGTATGCCGGATTATCGTTCGAATCCATTGCTAGAGAAGCTGCTAACTGATCCGGAAGTACATATCGTGGAGGCCGCACTGCATGCTTTTTCGTTAACGGAGGAACCAGAAGAGGCTCTTAGGGTGCTGTTAAACCATCTGGATGGAGATCGTGCACGAGTGGCGATGTATTCTATTCCGAGGTGTGCACGCAGGGTGAATCCGGTGCTGCTCACGTCCATGCTTTCGGACCTGTTAGACCGGGAGAAACTCAAGATTACGGTGCGGAAAGAAGCGGTGCGACTGCTGGGAGCCTATAAAAGCCGTGAGAGCGTAAACTTACTCGTACGGGAATTTGAGAAGCCAAACAGGCACAAGGATGTCATCATTGCCATTGGTCATGCGGCGAGACAATGTCTGGATGACGAGCGAAGCTGGGCGATGATGAGTGTTATGGCTTCCTCTTCGGATCGGGACATTGCACGCAGTTTGCTGAATCAACGACCGGATGTCCTTCCGGTGGAATCGCGACTGCGATATTTACAATGGATTACCGAAATAGCGGCCCATGATGACCCGATTGTATCGATGGAAGCCTTTTATGCGATGTCATGCTGGGCACAGGTGAGTGCAGAGATCATTGCGGAATGTGCTGGCAAAGCACTAATTGATCTGCAGGATGGTACGCGCTGGAAATCTGCGATTCATGCTTTGGTCACGGTTAGCAGGGACGGGAAAGTGAATGATCGGGTCGTGCAAATCATCCGGCAGTTGGCAGAAGTGGAGGCCAAAGATGACTGGAACGCAGGCAGAGAGCGAGATTTACCGCATCGTCAACGTTTGCTGGAGTTGATAGATCAGCTCGTCTCGGTATCCCTACCCGTGAAAAGGAAACTTGCTCCATTATATGTAGCCATGATCAGGGCTCTTCAGCACCAGGAATCGCTGAAGCTCAACATGATACGTCTACATCTGGCTGCATTGGACTGGAGCCAACCGGATCAGGCGGTACAAGGGTTAGACCCTGTTATTGATATCGTTAATGCGCATCCGTATGTACTGGAATCGGTTGATCGGCAGATTGCGCGTACGGTGCTTGATGGGAAAGGATATTGGAAACCGGAGCAATTGCTTCACATCATAGATATGTTGAATGTGCGGACGGATATGGCGTCTTCCTGGGTAGGGTTGTCGTTGCTGAAGATTGCTGGTGAGGAACTAGCATGGAATCAGGATTGTCGCAATCGATTAAGAGCTTACCGGCAGCATGCGCATGAACCCATCCGGTTACAGGCGCTGGACAGCTGGACCATACTTGAATAACGTCACAGGAAAAGCGGTACAGAGATCATTCCGTACCGCTTTTTTTGGATGATTTAATTTTCATAAAAAATGTCTCGGTGACCGTTTAGTAACCCGCATTAATGGATTCAAACATTTGCTCTTCATATTTCAGTACACTGTCGCTTCCAGGCTTGGTTACTCCGGTATATACGTTTTTGGTATTGTGATAGAAGGCCTTGGCAAAATCTCTGAGAAGGTCAAGGTCATGATGCTCCAGAGCGATAGCCTGAAATATACCACTTAACATATATTTGTCGTTTGAACTATCGTCAAGATATCTCAAATTAAGAAATTCATTTAGAACGTATACTTTGAATTCCTCAAGCTCTTCGGTAGTCGGGACATATTCCTTAGCCAGCTTCTCTACTGCTGCAGCCTTTTCCTTCGGGGATTGCTGGTTGTTGGCGATGTGATCAATCTGTTCTTCCCATGCAAAAGAAGGGGTCTCATCCTGGATAGAAACTGCAGGAGACACGTCACCACCGCCCCCGGTGTAGATCATCAAGGTGTTAAACGTGTACATCAGGAATGACAACATAAATATAAACTCTTTCATTTTTTTCCTCCATTGGATATCTATATAGCGTAGTTTATCAGAGGTTCGAATGAATGTCATGTAATTCATGTTTAATTGAACATATAAATAAGTGTTATGTCAAAAAAAGATCAATTTACTTTAAAGCAGAGAAGTGTTAAAATTTGGTGGAAAATGCTAGAAAATTAGCATGAATTTTGCTTGTGAATGATCTACAACTTAAGGAGGTATCCCGTATTGAACATTATATTTGTCGTGGATATTGTGCTCAGTGGCCGAGGTGGAATGGAAACAGTCCTTTCGTTAATCTATCATGAACTCAAACAGAGGCATGATATAACGGTAATTTTAAGAAGAGAATCGGAAGATCACACCTGGGAAGAGGGGATAAATACGATCACTCTGTCTGCCAAGATCAACGATTTTATCCCACAGCATATTTTGTTCAATATGTATTCTGCTGCCTTGGCGGACGTCATGAAAGATCTCCCGAGTGCAGATATCATAGTCTCAACAGGGGCTATCGGCGTGAAAGCTGCAACAATGGCAGTGAAGCGTTTAGATAGGCAAGTGCCGGTGGTTAGCTGGCTTCATTTTAATCTGGATTTTTACTATCAATTCTTCGAAGATTTACGAGCTGCAGATGGCCATCTGGCGATCAGTGAAGGGAATTTAAGAGATTTAAACTGTGTTTTTCCCGAAAAACACAATAAGCTGGTCTACAATCCCGTGAAATTTGATAACACTCCATATGTGAACAGAGCACCTCATCCCGTATTTCTAGTTGTTGGAAGACTGGTTAAGGTAAAAAATGTGGATCAGATTTTGAGGGCCTTTTCCCCTTTGCAAAAGGAATGCTTTGAATTACACATCATTGGTGACGGGGGGCAATATGAATCGTTAGTAGAACTGTCCCGACAATTGGGGCTGCAAGATCACATCGTTTGGCATGGATGGCAGCAAAGGCCATGGGATAAGGTGAATAGCGCGACTTCATTAGTCCTGGCGTCCGATACGGAACCGTTTGGGCTGGTTCTAATCGAAGCCCTTTCCAGAGGGATTCCGGTGATCTCAAGTAACTGCAAGTATGGGCCAGGAGAGATTGTGAATGACAGCAATGGCTGGCTGTATGAACCTGAAAATCTGGAACAATTGACGTCTATTTTGGGCGGCATTATGCAAGGTCATCTACGGCTTCCTGAACCTGAAGTATGCAGAGAATCTGTGAGAAGGTATGCAGTTCAGAGCATTGCTGAACGGTTTGAACAGGCACTTCAGGAGATTGCAACGTATCGAACCGTTACAACAGGAATGAATCGTTCACAAAATATTCAAAAAAACAGTTGACACAGCAAAAAAATGGAATTATTATAGAAAAAAATTCAATTTAATGAAATTAAATACATTAAAACATCATAAACATTGAAGAAGTAATTATACACAAAGTCATACACAGGACTCTACGGCATATCCATTATGAAATCATATTTCAATTTCAATGAAATTGATGTTACGTACAATTCCTAGACTAACCTCTTGATTCCCTCCTTTCGTTTTAAAATAGACTTGAATGTACAACTTTTGTGCTAGACAAGCCTTCACTCCATACTTCTAACGATTGATTCGTTCAGCTTCTTTGTTTTCTCTTACAGCTTCCTCTTGTACTACACCTTTTTCGTTCTATTTATGCAAGCGCTTACTTTTGGTTGTTATATGAGAGGAGGTGAGAAAATATGACGAATTACAAAAAACCAACTTTCCGCAAATTGGAATCTGCAGCGATTGCTGTTGCAGCAGGCTGCGGCTGTGGCTGTGCATTTTCAGTGGGCGGCGGTTACGGATGTTAATCATTTATTCTTCATGAACACACAAAGAGGCCTGTTTATCGGCCTCTTATCTTGATTACTGGAGGCTTGTTCATGCAAATAGAGGAACGATTGCATATTCCGGATGTCGCAGTGTACTACGAAGATGGTCATTATGTCGTACATAACGTTCAACTCAACTGTTGGGTTGTGTACTCACCAAGCGAGTATGATATTGCGTCGGAATTGATATATGACAGGAAGTCGGTAGCAGAATTGATTGAATCCGGTCTGAACCCTCAGCAGGTGAAACAGGTTGCTCGAAAAATGCTGATGTACCGTGTGGCCTATCAAGGAGAAAGACCTGCCGAGTATCACTTGCTGGATGTGATGCAGAAGCAGGGAATAGGCAAGGTGCCGCCTACCGCTGTTTATTTTGTAACCACCTACAAATGTAATCTGAGCTGTATTTATTGTTACGCGGACAGCAGCCCGGAGCGCTCGATGAATGGGGATATGAACACCGAAGAAGCCAAAGACATGATCAGACAGATCAAGGAACTGGGTACCAGTACCATCGTATTTACAGGCGGTGAGGCATTTATCCGTAAAGATATTATGGAGCTTATGGCCTACAGTAAGGAAATTGGATTACGAGTCAATGTAATCAGTAACGGCACGTTGATTAATAGCCGTGAAAAGGTCAACGAAATTGCCAAACTGGTGGATTTGTTTACGATTAGCTTTGACTCGCTCGATAAAGAGGAGCATGAAGCCAACCGTGGCATAAATACGTGGGAACGAGCGCGTAAAGCCATCGATTTGATCCTGGAAGCCGGAATCAAATTAAAAATCAACCAAACGGTGACCAAGCATAACCGGGATTCGGTTGATCCCATGCTGGAGTTCGCGACGGAGCGTTCGGTACGCTTGAATATTGTACCGCTAGCAACGCTTGGCCGCGGAGATGACCGCATGCAAGGACTGAACTTTGGTGAACGCCGCCGCATCGCGGATCGGATGTTGGATATCGAGATGGGAGATGCCCATGAAGACTGCCATGCCTTGAACGTAAGGCAATATGAGCGTAGACGGCATTGCGGTCACGGCACGAGTGAGTTTTCAATTGATGCGAAAGGTAACGTTTTCCCCTGCAAGCTGATGCATTCTCCGATGTTTCACGCTGGGTCGATTCGGGAGAAATCACTTCGGGAAATATGGGAGACGTCGGAAGTGTTTGAACGCTCACGGAACAGGACAGTACACACGTTGCCAGAGTGCATGAAGTGTACGTTCAGGGAATCTTGCGGCGGAGGTTGCCGTGCATTCCATTGGGGAGCCACAGGCGATGTTGATGGAACCGATTCGCAGGATTGTTCAGGCATCAGACGTGGAATTCGTAGAAAAATGGTCGCTTATTTCAAAATGGCAGGAGGTAAAACGAATGAGCCAGTGGTTTCAAATAGCCGATGATGTTTTTTTTGATGAGAATGTAGAGGGAATATTCATTCTTTCGGATTCTGGCGAGGTATTTGTCTTGGAGGATGATGTTAGTAAAGCGGTATGGAATATGCTTGCCGATTCTGCGCAATCTCTTGAGGAGATGGGTCAGCAGATCAAACTGAAATTTAATATTAGCGAAGAAGATCATGTCGAGGACGATATCCGGGATTTTGTAACGGCATTATCCAAAATGGGAGTTCTGAACGAATGCTTAGTACCCGCAGACAGGATTTCCTGATTCACGCATTGCAACAAGGAAAGTCTATCCCAATCGTGATCGATGGCAACTGCATGCATCCTCTTCTTGTTCAGGGGCAACACGTTGCTGTTCATCCTTTGCTGGAGGAGATCAAAGAAGGCGATGTTGTGCTGGTTCGTGACCAGATGAACGGCTTTCTGGCTCATCGTATTATCAGTCTTGGACATGACTTCGTTGTTACTGCAGGTGACCGCAATCACTTGTCTGATCCTCCTGTAAGGCGAGATGATATTTTGGGACGGCTGGACATACCGGAAGATCCAATGCTCAATCAGAACCCGGATCAAATTCCCGATCAACGTCACTTGACCTTAGCTGATTCACATGGGTCATCATCTGAAATGAAAGTTGTGGTTCATCCTGATGCCATGGGTACTTCATCCAGCGAAGCGTTATCCCGAGCCTTTGGTGTAGATATCATCATTGCGGAAAACCCGTTCAGCCAGCTAATAAGTATGCGGGAGAAGGGATGGACATCCGTTGTCATTCATGAAGGTGCAAGGCAGCATCTATCTCGGCTGCCGCATGCTGCTAGCAAGGTCGTGATCTTTGCAGGTTATGAGGTGGCGAGAGAGACGGATGAATCTGCCGGTATTATTGGCATGAGTGATGTCGATTTCGTGGCCCGAACAGCCACCCAGTACTGGAATACACTACATGCAGAACTAAGCATTGCAGCGATTATAGGTTTTCATATGAGGGGGACAACCGTATGTCATGGGTAATTACCGCCACATGCGAAGGAGAAGTGCTGGCGAAATGTATCGTGGCTTGCCCGGAAGAAGCCATTCAGACATCTCCGGGTGCCAAGCAATATTATATTAATCCATCGGTATGTACCGATTGTGGCTTGTGTGATCTGGCCTGCCCTGTGGCAGCTATTTTTCCAGAAAGCGCCGTGCCCAAGCAATGGAGAAGCAGCATTGAAGAAAATCGTTCGTTTTTTCTCACGTAGTCACGCCGTCATAACCTGCATGTGTCAGCGCAAGGAGGAAGAGCCTTGCGTTGACATGTAGTACCAGGGAAGAAGGGAAGCCGGAACGAGATGCCGACATTTCGTGTACGAGTTGGGCAATATCCGCTGTTATTGGAGATGTGTAGAGCCATTAATGAATTAAGACAAGATAAGTTATGGACGGCTCCTCAGGAACGAAGCTATCCGCCTGCGCTTTTGAATCTTATTCGTAATCGGGGCCTCCGTTCTAATGTCTATCGATATTGGGGCAGTTTGCTTCTGAAAGATATGTTAGCCGTGCAGACTGGGCCTGAAGTGAAACTGGTCAAGCGTATATTAGCAGCATATGCCGATAACAAAGCAGATGAAGTTATGGCTGAGTATGAAAATCATATGGCTTCACAATGTGAGGCCATTCGGGAATATATTGCACCGTTAATACAAAATTTCGACATTGCCGAGGTTGTTGAATTAAAGCTGTACCCGTTATCCACCATGCCTCCTCCGCAGATTGGGAGATTTGGAGCCAGTCTTAGCAAAGCAACGTCCACTTCCGTCCATTTGGCCTTTGGCGCACCACCGCTTCATCTATGGGAGGACTTTAACCTGAACGTCTCTTTCTTCGCACGAGGTGGCATTCATTATCTCGTTAAAGAATGGCTGCTTGCTCACGAAGACGAATATGGAGAAGTAAAGGAAGGCTTGAAGCCATATCTGATTAATCTGGTTTCGGCGATCATTTTGATTGAGGTGGATCACTTTTTCAGCACGAATATCGATTTGGTTTTTCATGAAGAAGACAAATTAGTCTACCAGTGGGCACTCTCGCAATATGATGGCAAGCTGGGGTTTGGGGATCATCTGGTTCAATATGTTCGCAGTCTGAATGCCCACTGGCCGCCTCCGCATCTGGAAGAGGTGCGGCATGAGATCCCTATGACGGTTGTACATACGATCCAGAAAAAGGTTCGAGTCTCCATAAAGGATCAGTACAATCTTTTGGCAAACACCAGATGGATTGCGGATTATTATGATATTGCAGAATCAGAGTCAGAGGACGAAGGTGAACTGGGGAGGGCGTATCTGTTTCTGGTCTTACCATGGAATGCAGAAGGTGCTGCAGAGATCTGCTCCAGGCATCATATCCAGCATAGTCATCATGAAGCAGCTGTAACGTATGACCATACGACAGGTCAGAAGCAATTCGATACGACAGATACCCTCTGTCTACTCATTGATCAGGATGCAGATGCCTCTTGGAAATTTGTTTTATTGTGCCCTTCCGTTCGTACCGAACCAGGTTATTACATCGAGACTTCTGTATTGTCACAGATTCATACACCGATTGCTTTCGTGGATTCTGCCTCGGGAAGGAGAATATTATGAGCCGTGTACATGCCGGGTTTGCCCAGATGTGGATGATCGTCCGGGCAGGAGATCGGGCCATATGGGCATTGTTAGCACTTATTTTTGCACTCGGCGTGTGGCCTGGTTTCATGGTATGGGCGATCAAGCATTCAGTCAATCAACTGGCTAACGGCGACCGCAATGCCTCTTTAGCTTACATAGGTATTATTGCTGGGGCTGGCACGATTGCGATTCTGCTCAACGTGATACAGCCTTATTTTCTTAGAAAAGTAAAAGATCACGTCTATCACAATCTATCTATCCGTTTATTTGACAACGTGAATCGCAGAACAGAGAATGAGTTGCTCCAGGCGACAACGCGAAACCGAATATCAAGCACTTCGGAATCCGTCAACTCGATCTATCACGGTGGACTGGACGGGTTGACGGCTTTACTCCAGGTCATTATAACGGGATTCTCCCTGACATGGATTTTGCTAGTAGTAGCATGGTGGGCGCCACTGCTGATTCTCGCTGGAACGGTGCTTAATGTGTGGCTCATGAAAAAGGCAGCAGCTACTGAATCGGATTTTCTGCAGAGCATCTCGGAAACAACGAGGCTTGAGGGAACGTTTCTGGACTTGCTGACCACGTTTAAATCTGCCAAAGAAATGCGTATTTTTGGTATATCCAGTTGGGTGAAAGGTAAATGGCAGGCAGAGCAGATTCGAATCGCACGGTTAACGATCAGACAAATGGTCAAGACCGGATTTTACAGGCTGGCAGGTCAACTCGGCAGTGGGGTTGTGACAACCATTGTATTGCTGGTGGGGCTATGGAAACTTTGGCAAGGTACCTTGCATCCGGGCGAAGTCGCGGCATTGCTTATCGGAGGACTGCATCTGGAACAGTTGCTGGGTCTGGTGCTCACTCAAGGCAAGCACTGGCTAGGACGGAAAATATTTTTGGCGGAGTTGATTGAGCAGCCTGCAGAGGAACAGCCGAACAAGACTGCAGACCCGGTTAAGGGGACTTTTGCAAACACAGCTGTTGCCAGAAGTGCAGACACAACTCCAGATGCGGGGATGGATACAGTCACAGTCACAGGCGCAGTTAACTGCACAAATAATGATATCCATTCTACCTATGCAATATCTGTTCGCCAATTAACGTTCAGTTATGACGGAGAACAGGATGTACTGAAAAATATCAACTTCGATGTGGAACGCGGAGCCAAGGTGGCGATCGTTGGCGCTAACGGCTCAGGCAAAAGCACCTTGATGCTGATGCTTGCGGGGCTATTGAAGCCGGATCAGGGTTCCGTAGCGTCGGAGGATGTAGGTGGCTTCTGCTTGCAAGACTACGGACGTTATAAGCTATCCGCTGCCGAGAATGTGTATCTGGGTGACATCACTCGTAAGGAGCATACCGATGGCATGATGGAAGCGTTGAAGCTGACCAATGCCCAATTTGTAAACACGCTGCCACAAGGGTTGCAAACCGAACTGTGGCCGGAAGTCGGAGGAGCCGATCTTTCAGAAGGGCAGTGGCAAAGGCTAGCGTTAGCCAGAAGTATGTTCCGGGCTATTTATCGGGCAGGCTCAGTCATCATTATGGATGAACCGACGTCCAAACTTGACCCGAGTAACGAATTAAGCATTCTGGAGTCTATTATTAACCGGTTAGAGGGGTACACCGTGTTATTCGTTGTTCACCGTTTGGTAGGTTGTGCTTTTGCCGATACGGTTCTCCTGATGGATCAAGGGGAAATCCGGGACTATGGAACGCATGACGGACTGCTTGAAAGAAGCCAACCTTATCAAGCGATGTGGAAAGCTTCTTCTTCTTTTATGGAGACGATGAAGGAAGAGGAAGGAGGGGACGTGGCCTAATGTGGTTGACCAAGGTAAAGAACAAACGAAAGCTGTTACCGTGGATTGCATTTGCTCTCTCTGTGACCCTGTTCAAAGGCATATTGCCAGCCGTTCGCATTTTTCTATTCGGATATGCCGTTCAGCAGGTGATTACCGGGGTGGATCTCGATCGCATGATTATGCTGATGGCCTGGTTTGCAGCGGCAACCATCGGAGAGAAATTGATGGATTCGTTATACGGCATTGCGCTGGAGGGATTACGTGTTCACTTGGGGCGAGCCGCCAAAGAGCTGTATATCGATCAATACAATAAAGTGCCCTACCAGAAACTTCTCGATGCCTCGTTCTCCGAATCTGCGGAGAAGGCAGCGAACGGTCTGGATCGTGGACATCGCGTTCTCACACTTGCGCTGGATGTTCTTAGTGCCGCAGTTACTCTGATCAGCTTGGGTACAGCGCTGTGGTTTGTCACGAAAATCGGGTGTCTGGTGATGATGGTGACCTTTGCTTTTGTTGTATTCAAACAATACAAGTTGGGGCGTCAGATGTTTAACGTGGAGAATCAGCTGTCAGGGCAGCGTATCCGCGAAAATTATTACCGCAGCACCGTCATGGATTTTCAACTGGGTAAGGAACGCAAGTTTTTTGGATACTCCCCACACATTGTGAGTCTTTGGAGAAATACATTTACTGACATCAGCAAGACCCATCAATCCTTTCTCCTTACTTCTCAAAAGACATCAGGAGTGATGCAGATCGGTCAGCTTCTTCTCATCTCTGCGGCCTATATGGTATCCATTCTGACAGCCAGTTCTTCTATCGGCGGTTTAATCATCGCCTTTCAACTGATTGATGAATTGCTTGGCAAAGCCAATGCATTTGTACTGGAGCTGCGTATGTTTACCAGTGAATTACTCACCGCATCCAATCTCTCTCGTTTTCTAGCCACGGATACGGCAGATCACGTCGAGACCACTGCCAAGGAAGCTGACAAAGAAATCGAACTGAATGGAGTTGGATTCTCCTATCCCAATAGCAGCAAACCTGTGCTGACGGATGTGACGATGCATTTTCGTACTGGAGAGCTCGTCGGGCTGGTGGGGGAGAATGGGGTTGGTAAAACAACATTGTGCAATCTGATCTGTGGCTTGCTTGAGCCTTCCGAAGGCCAGATTTGGATGGATGGAAAACCGAGCTTGCATACGGACAGACTACGTACAATCTCTGTTGCTTATGCTGACTTTGCCCGATTACCGCTGAGTATTCAGCAAAATGTTGGGCTTCATCGGGAGTGGAGTGAGGCTGCGCAGCAGCTTGTACAGGATATCACCGAGCGAAGTGGAGGCAAACGACTGGGTGCAGGATATACAGACGGAACGGAGCTGTCGGGCGGACAATGGCAACGTGTGGCAGTTGCACGGGCGATGGCTAATACCCAGACGATGCTGATTCTGGATGAACCTACAGCTGCAATGGATCCGGTGATGGAAGAAAGTGTCGTTCGGAGTGTCAAACAATTTGCAGCTCAGGGTAAAGCTGCTCTGCTGATTGCGCATCGAGTCAGCACAGTTATGCATTGTGACAGGGTCTATGTGATGGCGGATGGACAGATTGTGCAAGAAGGTGTACCGCTCAGACTGCTGGAGGAAGATGGCGTATTTCGGGAGATGTACGGTGCACAGGTGGCTTTGCTGAGGAAGCAGGGAATGACCGCATCCGCCGGATGATAGACGAAAGCCAGGGAAAGGGGAAATATCAATGAAGATACTCGTTGTCTCACGTGGAAACGGATTTGGACATGCGAAGCGCGATGTGCTTGTTGCCCAGCGGCTTATTCAGTTAAATCATGAGGTCATTATTGCGTCTTATTCCTCCGGATTTCAATATGTACAGAGGGCGTATTCAGGTCATCTGATTGATCTCGAACTGCCATCTGCTGGCAGTGGCGCCGAGCGAATTCTGAAGTTGCTGGATTTAATACGCCGCACAAAACCAGACGGCATCGTGGTAGATGAAGAACTAATTGTATTACCGCTCGCCCGAAGTTTGGGCATCCCTACCTGCTTCATCACCAATTGGATGGAAGATGAACAAGAGACGCTTGATTATCTGCAAATGGCGGATCGCATCGCGATTGTGGATCAGCAGGAACACTGGATGTTCCCTGCATCGGATTCGATTCGGGAGAAGCTGCATTTTGTGGGTCCAGTGGTCGAGGTGCCTGAAAGGACAGAGGTCAGGGAGAATAAAATCATCATAACGTCAGGATCAGCGACGATTGCGGACGTTCCCTTTTTCAAAAAAGCGATAGCGGATCTGAAGGGGGAAACGGACTATATCAAGCTGGTGTACAGCGGCACATTGACCAGATCATTGCAGCGGCTCGGGGATGAAACGACACAGTTTATTGCTGACCCGGGCTCTTTTATGGACGAAGTGAGGGATAGCTCCCTGGTGGTGTGCAGAGGGGGTCATACCACGTTGTGGGAATTGGCTTCGCTGGGTGTACCCGCTATCGCAGTTCCCCGGCGGGAAGAAGTGAACCCCTACAACATTGTGTATGCTAGGCAAATGGCAGAAAGAGGTTATATCCGGTGGCTAGAGGAGTCAGAGATGGATCAAGGCCTTATTTCTACGTATGCCAGTGAGATTTTACGTGGAAAGACACAGCTTCAAACCTATGCTTACGATGGTACAGCATTGGATCATCTGACCTCTTGCGTTCTGGAAAGCTTTTCACTTCAGCTTGCGGAGAAGCTGTTATGAACGTTACGGTCATTATCCCGGTATACGGCAAACCGGATGTGTTGCATCTTACTTTGCAAGCGCTTGCCGGTCAGCATTACTCAGACTTTTCCGTCTGGCTAGTGGATCAAGGAGGAACGATTTCTTTTGAACCGTTCAGGGATGCCTTTGAAGACAAGCTGCGTATTCATTATATCGACACTCCGGCACATACAACGGTATCCGCCAAACGAAACAGGGCGATTCGCGAATCCGCGGAGGATGTGGTTATTTTTTTGGATGCAGATACGATTGTGTGTGCTGATTTTGTTGGTGAACATATGGCAATGCAGTGTTCCGGGCATGATGTCGTGATTGGTTATATTTATGGGAAGAAGGGCATGCACCGGGAAGAGCTGAATTATGAGGGGAAGCTGGAGCTTGAAGCTTTTATGAGATGGTTCGAACATGAATCCGGACACATGCCAGACGAGCGTGAGAAATATTATGAGTCGGTGCAGGATCAGCTGATGCAGCTGCAGTGGCCTTGGGCTGTATTCTGGTCAGGAAATATCTCTGTTTCCCGAATAGCATTGCAGCGCGCAGGCGGATTTGAGCACAGGTTCAAAGGCTGGGGCATTGAGGATATCGAGGTCGGATACAGACTTGTGCAATCAGGATATACACTCCATTTAAGCCGGTCGGCTTGGGCTGTACATGTGCCACATGAGGTGGATGAGGCGCAGCGAATGCGAGATCAGGCGGTGAATGCCAGAATGTTTTTGCGAAAATATCCTGGAATGGAGATTGAATTATTCCTTCTCAAGCTGCATGACTGGAAGAAGGATTCAGTGACAGCTACAACCACCACGGCAAGCACAGCCGTAGCCATAACCGACACCCTCGTTCAGGAGGATGCACTGACCCATGTGATGCAGAAGGTTATACAGACGGTCACTTCAAGCTATGGTACTCATTTTTTAATGATAGGTTATGATGCCGAGCTGTTTGCGTTATCGCAAGTGAGTACACTGATCGACCCCAGAGAGGTGAGCGAAGGGCTGATGAATGTCTCTGGAAAAAAGGTCTACAGGCTTGCCGGGAGCTGCATGCCGTTTGATACATTGTCTTTCGATGGCTGTATCATCACTCCAGTGTGGACGATGTACAGAGCGGAGATGATTCCCCATCTTCTCATGGAAGCGTTGAGAACCTCGTCTGTATGTTATTGCTTAAGTCCAAGAACGGAAATTCTTCCTCTGCTAGCAACCCTCACTTCTTTGAAAAAACGGGGCAGAGACATCGAATACAACATTGTGGATGTCGTGGATCGAAATATGAAACTGGTTACGTGCACAGACCGTGGAATGGTTCAAGTTCAGGAAGGAGGCATGTTAGATGACCCAAGGAGTCACCGTCATCATTCCTACATATAATCACTCCGATTTGCTGGAGCGCACGCTTGTATGCCTGAAGCATCAGGAGGCGGACACATCCTTATTCGAGGTCATTGTATGTGATGACGGGTCAAGTGATCATACGAAGGATGTCGCCTGTTCCTTTGAAGACGATCTGGATCTGAGATACTGTTACCAGAAGGATTTGGGGTTTCGGGCAGGGACAGCACGGAACATGGGGCTGCATCTGGCTAAACATGAGATATGTGTATATCTGGATACCGGCGTACTGATCGGTGCGGATATGATTCTTAATGTCATTCAATTTCATCAATGTCACGAACATACGGTTGGACTCGGCACAGTTCATGGCATGAATCAAAAGGATCACGAGCAACCGCTCGCCAAATACTTGCAATCCATCGCTTCCTCGGAGCATCCTGAGGCCTGTTTGCGGAATCCGATGCTGAAGGCTTATCCTGACTCCAGACAATTGCAGTTTGATTTTTATGAAAATGATCTGGATCGCAGTTCTGCTCCATGGACGATGTTTTGGACAAGCATGGTTTCGGTGGAGACCAGTTTGCTGAGACAGGTGGGCGGATTCGATGAGTCGTTCCATGGCTGGGGACACGAGGATCTGGAGCTAGGTTACCGCCTCTGGAAGGCAGGGTTGCATTTCCGGGCAGACCCTTCACTCCGTGCGTTACATTTGCCACATGAGCAGTTTAATCCGGTAGAGATGACTAGCCGAAAGAATCATTTGCATTTTGTGAAGCTACATCAGGAGCTTCCCGTGGAGCTGTCCTATGTGAATCAAAACTTTGTTTATGAAATGTTGCTTGCACAGTTTAATGTTGCGGATCAACATCTGCCGCAAGATTACAAAGACATTGATCGGGCCCTGCTTGGTTTGCGGGAAGAAGGCAGACATTTGGCTGTCGGGTATATCACTCCCGCGTTTGCAGACAGGTTGAATATCACCGATGTATTTGCATGCAATCAGAAGAATACCGAGATTATTCGTACAGAGAGACCGGACGTTCATACGGCCTACAAAGCAGGGTTTGTCAATTTTTGTGAGGAAGATACGTACGAAACGGCAATCGTTACAGATATCTGGAAGGTCATTCCGCTTACACTGTTAATCGTGTTTCTGGATGAGATGCTGCGGATTGCTAAACGAGTGTATCTGCTGGATACAGCGGGTGTACAGCTCGAAAATCTTCCTATTGTGGGGGAACAGCTGCCAACCGGATTTCATTCTGAGTTACTTGGGCGTACGAGCAAGACAGCGGTGTTTGGCATAACTCGTCTGGCTCAGCAGCTGGATGCCGAGGTAAACAACCTGTGAACGGGACAGGTTGTTTTTCGTTTTTATTTTCAATACAATCAGTAAGATTAGTGTAATACAAATTCCGATGATGAACCGGGGGAGAATGAGGATGACAACGAACTCCATTGAAAATGAAAAAGAACTGTCACCGGAACAACGTGATGAATTGTTCAAGGCATTAAAGACCCGTTTTGAAAAGAATATGAGTCGTCATCCCAATCTGGAGTGGGCTAACGTAGAGGCTAAAATGGAAGCACACCCGGACAAACTATGGTCACTGCACGAGATGGAGAAAACCGGCGGCGAACCGGATGTTGTGGAGTTGGATAGTGAGACAGGTGAATATATCTTTATAGACTGTTCAGCAGAGAGTCCCAAGGGTCGCCGCAGTGTATGTTATGATCAGGCCGCACTGGATGCTCGCAAAGAGAACAAGCCCAAGCACAGCGCGGTTCAGATGTGCATCGAGATGGGCATTGAGCTTTTGAATGAAACCCAGTATCGGGAGCTGCAGCAGCTAGGAAGCTTTGACCTGAAAACATCCAGCTGGGTGGTGACACCTGAACATATAAGACAGCGGGGTGGAGCTATTTTTTGCGACCGTCGTTACGATACCGTCTTTATGTACCATAATGGTGCGGAGTCTTATTATGCGGCAAGAGGTTTCCGCGGTTTGTTAAGGGTGTAAATGGAATCTAAATTGGACTAATAGAGAGGAACGATTCGGCAGGGTGCGAATGGTTCCTCATTTTAAATTAAATTAAGCCAAGTTAAGTGAGTTAAGCTATATAAGTTGAACTATTCTTTTACACAATAACGGAGAGGACAGAAAAAACCTGAAAAAGCGGAGCTAAAAGCTTTCTGAAAGAAAGCTAGCATCGGAAGCATACGCTTCGCCTTTATCACCGGATTTTCCCCTTTGGAAAAGGGAATCCAAAAAATCTGGGGATAACCGCTACTCTCCAGGTTATTCTGTCATCGGAGTGGGCCGTGTAAAATCTTTAGTTCAACTTATATAGATCTCCTTTTTCATTTGGCTCCTCAATATGCACCATAACCCGAACCAGATAATCCTCCGCATGCTGCAACACAATCTCATCCTGCATGTAATCTTCGTAGGCATCCCCCTTAATGACATATTGTTTCTTCTCTATATAATCAAAGATTTGCGGAAAAAACTTCTCGGTATCTCCATAGTCGGCTCTGGCATAAGACACTAGATAGAATCCCTCGGGCATATACGCCTGTTCATGATGCTCTGTGGTCATATAGCTGTACATATGAGAGATCATATCTCCATCCTTGCGTAGCAGATCCGCTTTGGGGATGATGACTCCGCCGGGATAGCCGAGTGGTGCATGTTCCTTGTTCAAACGCACTCGAAAATCCTCCCATAGTTCCTCAGGAAACTCCTTTTTGGATGAGTAGATGCGGCGGCTCAGCAACAAAGGGGTTTCAGGTTGCCAGATGACGTGCATTTGGCTGGTGTTCAGGTGCATGGATTGCTCTATATTTTCCGCACGCTGAATAATCATTTGTTTTGCCTGAGTCAGTTTGGCAATCTGCAGCTGCAGATTTTCTTCCTGTTTACGCAAGAGTTGAAGAGTGGTATCTGGAGAACGCTCACCGAGATGCTGCTGAATTTCCTCCAGGGACATGCCCAGCTCTTTGAAAATATGAATAACGCCGATCGTTTCAAACTGGCTGTGACTGTAAAAGCGATAACCGTTATCCGCCACATAAGCAGGTTTGAACAGACCGATGCGGTCGTAGTAAATGAGGGTTTTTCGCGAAACCTCGGACAGCTTGGAAAAGGCGCTAATGGACAACATTTCATTGGGATGCATAAGTACCTCCAGGTCGAAAATAATGGATTGACTGTATAGTTACTATACAGTTTATAATACAGCTGTTCTGACCGCCGATCTACCTTTAGATCGCAGATCAGGGTGTTTATTTTAGATGAGGAGAATGCTTATGGTCAGGAAATTACTGCAAAGTGTACGCGAATATAAAAAGGATACGTGGCTGACGCCCTTGTTTTTGCTAGGTGAAGTGGCCATGGAAGTCATTATTCCGCTGTTTATGGCTGAATTGATCGACCAGGGGATCACGGGGGGCCAGATGAATCAGGTGACCAAGTACGGCTTGATTCTGGTGTTGTTTGCCCTGGTGTCTCTGGTCTTTGGAGCGCTGGCGGGTAAGCATTCTGCGATTGCCATGTCGGGGTTCGGTAAAAACTTGCGTTACGACCTGTTCCGTCATGTGCAGCAGCTGTCGTATTCCAATATGGACAAATTCTCAACCTCAGGGATCGTCACCAGACTGACTACGGATATTACGCATGTGCAAAATGCATTTCTGATGATTATCCGGATTGCCTTCCGTAGCCCGGTGATGATGATTTTTGCAACGATTATGACGTATCGCATCAGCCCGGCTATCGCAATGTGGTTCATGATTGTTATACCCGTGCTGGCAATTGGCATGATGCTCATCATGAAGTATTCTTTTCCGATTTTTGAGCGCGCCTTTGGAAGTTATGATGATCTGAATAAAGTTGTACAGGAAAATGTACGCGGCATTCGGGTCGTGAAATCGTATGTACGTGAAGAGCGAGAGGTATCCAAGTTTCAAGCCGTATCCCAGCGGATATTTGCACAGATGGCTAAGGCAGAACGCATTCTGGCGTATGAGCTTCCACTGATGCAAATTGTGCTGTATGCGGTGATGCTGATGATCTCATGGATTGGCGCCAAACTGGTTGTGGGTGGGAATATGACTACCGGGGAGCTGACGAGTGTATTCGCGTATTCCATGCAAATTCTAATGAGTTTGATGACGCTGGGCATTGTTGTCATTATGGTTGCCATTGCTCGTGCTTCGGCGGGACGGATTAATGACCTGTTAAGTGAACAGCCAGATATCACTAGCCCTGAATCGCCAGTTACAGAGCTGCACAGTGGAGAGATTGAATTCCGCAATGTGTCCTTCCGTTACTCAGACAAAGCCGAGAATTATGCCCTGTCTGGCATCAATCTGCGAATGGCTTCGGGACAGACGATTGGTATTATTGGGGCTGCGGGCAGTGCAAAATCCACCTTGGTGCAACTGATTCCACGTCTGTATGATGTCAGTGAGGGTGAAGTGCTTGTCAGTGGAGTCAATGTGAAGGAATACAATCTAAGTTTGCTTCGCAGTCAGGTCGCGATGGTATTGCAAAAAAACGTCCTGTTTGAAGGCACGATTAAGGAGAACCTGCGCTGGGGCAATGAACATGCAACCGATGAAGAATTGATTGAAGCGTGCAAAGCGGCGCAGGCACATGAGTTTATTTCCACCTTTCCGGATGGATATGATACTCATTTGGCACAAGGCGGTACGAACATTTCGGGAGGTCAGAAGCAGAGACTATGTATTGCCAGAGCTTTGCTCAAAAAACCGAAAATTCTGATTCTGGACGATTCCACCAGCGCCGTAGATACACGGACCGACGCGTTAATCCGCAACGTTTTCAAGGAAAGCATACCGGATACAACCAAAATTATTATTGCCCAGCGCATTGCATCTGTTGAAGATGCGGATCAGATTGTCGTGCTGGATGAAGGTAAGATGGTAGATATCGGAACCCATCAGGAACTGCTGGATCGAAATACAATTTATCAAGAAGCTTATTATACACAGACGAAAGGCGGTGAAGCACTGGATGGATAACATGAATTATGGTCAGACGATAAAACGTCTGCTATCCTACTTTAAATATTACAAATTCAGAACCGCATTGGCGCTGATTCTGGTTCTAGTTAGTTCCGCCGTCTCTGTCGCTTCAGCTGCCTTTCTGCGATTGCTGATCGATGACTTTATTACGCCGCTACTTGGAAATCAGAACCCAGTGTTTGACGCCTTGTTACAGGCTTTAATTATTCTGGCTGTAATCTACGCTGCTGGAGTCATCAGTACGTTTGTCTCGAAACGGCTGATGATTACCGTCTCACAGCAGATTATGAAGAGGATTCGTGACCGCTTATTCGAACATATGCAGAAGCTGCCGATTAAATATTTTGACCGTAAAGCCCACGGGGATATTATGAGTCATTACACAAACGACGTGGATACGCTGAATATGATGCTGACGGATGGATTACCACAGCTGTTGTCCACTGCCGTGACGGTTGTGGTCGTTCTTGGTACGATGCTGTATCTGGATGTGCCATTAACAATCGTGGTTGTGCTAGGTGCACTTGCCATGCTCTGGATTACCAAAGTCGTGGGTACTAAGGCAACCGAGCATTTCTTCAAGCAGCAGGAATCGATCGGTGTGGTGGATGGATATATCGAGGAGATTATTCATGGGCAAAAAGTGGTGCAGGTATTCGGTCGCGAGCAAAAAGCGATGGAACAATTTGCCCGCCTGAATGATGGATTATTTGACGACTCGGCGACAGCTAACAAATATTCGAATATCCTTATGCCAATCAATGCAAATCTGGCTACGTTAATCTACGTGCTTGTGGCCATTGCAGGCGGAGCTATGTCAATCTCGGGCTGGAATACCGGCTTGAGTCTGGGAATTATCGCAGCTTTTCTGAGTTTATCCCGTAATTTCACAATGCCCATTGCCGAAATTTCCTCGCAGGTCAGCATGTTTGTCGTAGCTCTTGCAGGGGCTCAGCGGATATTTAACATGATGGATGAACAGCCTGAAGCCGATGAAGGCCGTGTGACCTTGGAGAAAAATCTGGATCAGGCCGGATGGGTCTGGAAACTGGAGGACGGAACAAGTGTTGTTCTGAAAGGCAAAGTGGAGTTTAAGGATGTCCGTTTTACGTATGACGGAAAGAAACAAGTGCTTCAGAATATTACGTTATATGCCATGCCTGGACAGAAACTTGCGTTCGTAGGTGCAACGGGTGCGGGCAAGACAACCGTAGCCAACCTGCTCAATCGTTTCTACGATATTACAGAAGGCGAGATCATCTATGATGGCATTAATATTCAGCGTATTCGAAAAGCGGATTTGCGGCGTTCTCTGGGAATTGTGCTGCAGGATACCCATCTGTTCTCGGGTACGGTAGCTGAGAACATTCGATACGGAAGACTGGAGTCCAGTGACGATGAGGTCATTCAGGCTGCGAAGCTGTCGTATGCGGCGAGTTTTATTGAACGTTTGCCTGACGGGTATGAGACCTGGCTAGATGGTAACGGCAATGGACTATCACAGGGACAGAGCCAGTTGCTGGCGATTGCCAGAGCAGCGATTGCCAATCCGCCGGTCATGATTCTGGATGAAGCCACTTCATCCATCGATACACGTACCGAATCGCTGGTTCAGAAGGGCATGGATAATCTGATGCAGGGTCGAACGGTATTTGTCATTGCACACCGTTTATCCACTGTGCGGAATTCCGATGCCATTATGGTCATGGAACATGGCCACATCAAGGAGCGCGGTGATCATGAACAGCTACTGTCTGCAAAAGGTACGTATTATCAATTGTATACTGGAGCTTTTGAGTGGGATTAACGTTTAACGTAGTATTTAAGCATCAAAGAGTATACTAGAAAGCAGCCAAGATCAAAAAGGGGGTGTCCCAAAAGCCTTATAAATGGCTTTTGGGACACCCTTAAATTTTGTCACTGGTGGAGCAATTGTAGAACGGATTGAGGGCTTTGATTCGATTGTGTGAGCATGGCTTGTGCAGCCTGCAATAAAATATTTGATTTTGTATACTCTAACATTTCTTTGGCCATGTCTGCATCTCTAATTCGAGATTCTGCATTACTCAAATTCTCTGTAGCATTACTTGTATTGTTTAATGCGTGTTCCATTCGATTTTGGATTGAACCGTATATTCCACGAATACTGGAAATTTTGGAGATGGCCTTGTCTACACGAGATAATGCTTGTTGTTCAATAGCTGGTGGTAACAAGCCCTTCGTTGTCATGCCTAACTCATCAGTCTGCACGTTGAATAAGGGGATATCCATATGTTGCCCTTGATTTGCTCCGGCTTGGACCGTGAGTTTCGGTGTGATATAGTCTATGTCTTTGATCTCGACAGTTGAAGTTGTTTCTATGCGTGTAGACACTTCTATTTCGTTTGTACGTTCAAATACATCCAAATTTAATGAGAAAGGGCCGTATTTGAAAGCAAGTGTTAAACTTGATTGAGAAGGGAGGTTAACATCCCAATCAAAATTAATTGTAGGTTGTCCCCCTGAGGGATTATGAATTGCAAGTTGGGTTGGTGACAGAGATCCGAGTGAATCATCGAACGTAATACTAGCATTTGCTTCCGTTCCTGTCATCGTATATGTTGTATTCCCAGATGGCGAATTTATGGATGTTACACCATTGGGGATAAGTAGCCCATTTGCATCTTTCATCACTGAATTATCAGGTGGGTTAACTAGGTTACTTAGCTTTAAATTCGTATCCGTTGGATTTCCGTTATTTATTATATATTCGATTTGCATCGAATTATCTGGAAGTATAGTCCGGATTCTTTTTATCGATACTTCGCTATTTGGAAACCACATATGATCCCAAGCCGGAACTGTACCGGTATTGCTTCTAGATGTATACTCCACTGGTCGCATCATGCCATCCACTTCTACATTCTCACTCATCGTGCCATAAACACGACCTAATGTTTTGGGGCCAAACCAAGTTGTGTTCATTCCCGAAGCAAACCAATAGTCTGGTGCTGAAAATTGCGGATCGGTTGTAGGTGCTAACGTTTCATATACTGAACGCTCTGTATCTGTTTTAGTTGTTGTATAAGTATCCACATTATATTCGTTGTAACTTTCTCTCAAATCCTCCGAGGTTATCGGAGTAATTACATTTGTGTTTGTATACGTCTGAGTTGTAGATGACGTTTTAGAATTGCTGGTCAGGTGTCTTGCTTCTGGGGGTGTCCCAGAGGCTGCATAAACTACAGTTTTCTGTACGGTTGGAATTGTAGGCGGCTCACTAAGGGAAGTGTTTGTACTGGAACTTGAACGATCCGCCAGTATTTCATAATCATCTCTTGCCAACAAGTTTATCGTGTTATAGCTTGTGCCTTGGGAGATGTGGTTTATTTCATTCGTAAGCTCTTGAATCTCGCTTTCAATCATCAGACGATCGTTATCGGTATATGTATCATTTAGACCCTGAACAATCAGTTCTCTCTGTCTTTGTAAAATAGCTGAAATTTCTTGCAGTCCACCTTCTGCTGTTTGAACAAGAGAAATCCCATCCTGTATATTGCGATTTGCTTGGTCAAGTCCCCGAATCTGTGCCCTCATTTTCTCGGATATTGCTAGTCCTGCTGCATCATCAGACGCACTATCAATTCTTTGCCCAGAAGATAGTTTCTGTAGGTGGCCAGAGTTATTACGGGCGTTTTCTTGAATTCTCCTATGTGCACTAGTAGCCGCTAAGTTATGCGAAATAATCATATGTTATACCTCTATCTAAAGTGGAGTGATATGATTAATTTTACCATGGTAGAATAAGGATAGTCTATTGATATGTGATTTTTTTGTAAATGTAGTGTGCAAATCGCCCACAAAAGTGATGTCTCCACTAAGATAATTACCTCAGAAAGAAGAGGGCCATGCGCCACCGCACAGCCCATTAAGAGGAGGAAATGCAACACGTATTAAACTACAGGTTCATTTTGCTTTTTGAAAAAGTATTCAATCACTAATTCAAGCACAGGTCCCGGTACTGCACGCTGCAGCTGGGACAGATCACCAAATTCCATGCGATACGGCTGCTCGGTACTGCTCGGAATCCAGTAGGGTAGAGGTTTACCCGTGGAATCCAAGCCATTAGGATCACCTGTCGCAATGAAATTCGATAGATAATTACACATCTGGCGTGCCAGATCATAATGTTTACCCGTGAAAGGGCGCCAGCATTTGGCGAGTGTCTCAAAAAAGAACCATAGATCAACCGAATGGAACGTGCCTGGCTGATCCCAGCCGGGAATCTCTGCGTCGAAATTATAATAATAGAGTGGTGTTTCAGACGGATGACCGCTGTTGGAGCGAATTACCAGCTGAATCGCATGTTCAATCATGCGCACAGAAGCTCGCTGTAAGGCATGATCCAGATCGCTAGTATCGGCTTCACATCGTTCTAAAAAGGCAGGAGCATCCTCGCCAAATAGCTCTGTAGCCATCTGTTTCAGTTCCTCCACACTGTTTACCGCAGGTTTGGTCCAGAATTCGGAGGACGTGTGTCCAAGCATGACGGGCACGAGTTCACGCTTATGCTGCATGAAACGAGTGAACGGATCACCTACGCAGAACTGATCATCAATGACCGTTCCCCAGAAGCTTCGATATTCCAGTATTTTATCCCGTAAAGTGACGGCATCCAGCTGTCTGGCTTCATCCAGTGAAGATACGCCTAGAAAACGGAAAAATTCAACGCCTTTCTGCTCGGCTTCCCGCAGCGTATTGCGAACAGCGGGTACAGGAACATTTGGATATAACTCTGTTGCAATACCGCTCATGATGACAGCTCGCTGAAATTGGCCTTTGTTTTGTGGAGAGGTCATTTGACTAAGAACACTGCCACCGCCAGCAGACTGTCCCCCAATTGTAATCTGATCCGGGTCACCGCCGAACGCAGCGATATTACGCTTCACCCACGCTGTTCCTGCCTGCTGATCCAGATGTCCAAAGTTTGCAGGTGCATGTGGTGACTCCGCACTGATCTCTGGATGACACAGGAAACCAAATGCATTCAAGCGGTAATTGATGGTCACGACCACAATGCCTCTGCGTGCAATACGCTCACCGTCAAATTCCATCTCCGCGGTGTGACCGACTTGGAGTCCACCACCGAAATACCAGACAAAGACAGGCAGCTTCTCATCCGTTCGTTTGGCAGGTGTCCATACATTTAAATACAGACAATCTTCATTCATCGGCAGGTCGGGATCAACAGCCCATTCCCTAGTGTAGATGTTATTATCGTCGATCACGGTTGGCACTTGCATGGAGGTTGGCGCAAAATCAAAGGCTTGCAGGACGCCATCCCAATCGGAAGCAGGCTGCGGCGCACGCCATCGGTTTTGACCTACCGGGGGAGCAGCGAATGGGATACCTTTGAAGCTTGTAATACGAGGGTCCGCGGCAGGTAGTCCTTGAACTTTACCATTTTCTACTGTAACCGTTCTAAGCAACACAACATTCTCCTCTCTGAATTGAACATCGTTAATATATGTCGATCCAAGATGTGTTTTTGGTTGCGCTTACAATTATGCTGGGTGATAAGCCCTCTATCTCTATAATAAGCAACTTGAAGCGTTGTTTCCAGCATCGAAATTAAACCAATAACCCCTCACAATGATATATAATGACTGGTATCACGAATGGAGGTGCTGGATGTGGACTCATTATGGCGAGACGGGAGCAGGGAGAGCCAGGTTTATTTTATCAGCGGCGGACATAAACCGGTCAATCTCCACCAATGGGGCCCAGGCGTGCGTGACGTCTATGCACTGCATTTTATCATTCGAGGGCAGGGCACACTGGAAACCGGCGGACAGCATTTTCGGCTGGGTGCAGGCGAGAGTTTTATCCTTTTTCCGCAAAAAGAAATCTATTACTATCCCGACCCGGCGGACCCGTGGGAGTACGTATGGATCGAGTTCAACGGACGAGATGCGGGGCGAATCGTAGATATGACACAACTATCGGTTATGCACCCTGTACTGCCAGTTGCACCGGAAACGATGGAGCCATGGTTTCATTTGGCCTGGAATGCAGGTGCATCACCAAGTGAAGTATTAAGAGCCGATGCACGTTTGCATCTGTTATTGTCCTATTACATCGAATTTTTCCCGAGCGAGGAGCAGACAGAAACCAGAGATGAGGTATGGATGGCGAAAACCTATATTGAGCAAAATTACTGGCAATCGTCCTTAACGGTTGCAGAGATTGTGCAGGCCGTAAATCTGGAGCGAAGTTACCTGTTCCGCAAGTTCAAGGAGGCCACGGGTGAATCGGTATCAACGTACATAACGGCATGTCGTATCCGGCGTGCCCGCGAGCTGCTCATGTCATCCCATTTGTCCATTCAATCCATAGCGTATTCGGTGGGATATAATGATCCGCTTTATTTTTCCAGAGTATTCAAAAAGGCAACATCACATACGCCATCAGCCTACATGATGTTGCACCAGAAAAAAACAAAACATTARGATAAGAGAGCTTCGTATCAGTACGCGAATGAGTCGGTACGACGCCAACAGCGATTGAAAGGTTATTCTGTCATCGGAGTGGACTGTGTGAAATCTTTACTTCAACTTATATAGTAAGACAGATTACAGATCGGGTTTAGCGAAAAAGAGCACAATTTCCGGACTCGCGGAAGTACCGAATCAGTTTCTCAATCGGCTCCCGTCCGCAATTCAGCTTCACCCCAAGACAATCGATGCAGACATATTGCCGGGCCGTTAAAGAGACTAATTTCAGATAAATGCCGACATCGTCGGAAGTGAGCGGAACCTGACAGGTTGTGCATAGCCGGCTTTGCGCCATTTATTTCACCAGTGTGGCCCGTACGACGAGGCAATCATGGGCCGCCACTACGGGTGCATAACGCTCGCGGAATACACCCAGCTCCTTGTGCTCCCAGCAGTCATAGAGGGACAGGGAGTAACCTGATGCGTAAGGCAGTCCCATATCCCAGAATTGCAGGGACAATTCGCGCTGGCTGTCACTCAGGTTGAAGAAACCAATTGCCAGATCACCATCCGTAAGCACCTTTACGAGCATGAATACATCATCGGTATGGAACCATTGCGGCTCGGGTTTGATGCGGTAAGCCCCGCGTGCCTCTGCATCCTGATTGATGGCAAGCAGATCCGGGTTCAGCAAAATGTCCTTGGTGACCTGATTGGCTTTGCGCACATCACATCCGATCATGAGGGGTGAACCCATCATCGACCAGAGGGAGAAATGGGTTTTGTATTCAATATCGTTGCAGCCGCCGATGCTGCCGATAAAGTCATTGTTACTGCCGCCATACATCCCGACGATGAGCATATCCATGTCGTTGTGGCAGAACGAACCCGTGTAGCTTTGTTTTCCGAGCTGTGAAAGGGCTAGTTCTTTGACCGAATCCCAGTTGTCGCGGATATCTCCGGTGGAACGGTACATATGTGCACCTGATTCACGAATCCATTCATAGACATTGTCCTCTCCCCAATTGCAGGCGGAGAAAAGAATATCACGGCCGCAGTTTTTGAGCGCAAGACTCATGCGTTTGTAGAGTAGCTCACCAGAGATATGACGTGGCTTGAAGCAGTAGTCATATTTTAAATAATCCACGCCCCACTCGGCGAATAATGCCGCATCCTGAAATTCATGCTCGAAGCTGCCCGGATAACCTGCACAAGTATGTGTTCCGACACAGGAGTACATGCCAAACTTCAGTCCTTTGTCGTGGATATAATCTGCAAGCGCCTTCATTCCACTCGGGAATTTGGCAGGGTCTACGACCAGATTGCCACCCGCATCCCGTTCCTTCAGGCTCCAGCAATCATCAATGACAATGTACTCGTATCCGGCATCCCGGTATCCCTCTGTTACAAAGACATCGGCAACATCCCGAATCAACTGTTCATTGATATCCCACGTAAACGTATTCCATGAATTCCAGCCCAGTGCAGGGGCAAATCCCATCATTGTATTGGTGTTATTGCTCATGATCTAACTCGCTTCCTTCCTTGTCCTGTTTTTTTGAAATAACGAAGTGTGACTCTTCCATGCTGTAAATAAGCGTAAATAACTATCATGAACTTACCGAATTAAGGGTGTTTTAACCATAGCTTCACGTTGCTTGGACATGGACAAATGTTGTTTGGGTTAATGAAAGGTATATGGATAGAGATGATGTATGTTGAGGGGAACTAGTGTCCAACTATTACTTCTGATTTGGAGATGTACATTAAGAGTGAAAATAAAGATACCGTGAAATACGATATCTTGAAAGGCGACAAATATTGAATTACCACATCATCTCTGTGTAATTTAACCTGTATAATTTTCAGAAAATTGCAAAGGGGTCAGGGATAAATTTTCAATTCCTTATGTAGATCATACATCATCTTTGTAAGAGGTTTATTTTTGAATTGGTCCTCAGTAATTTCTGGTCCGAAAATAATTTTTTTGATTTCTGAATCAGATAAATTGATTTTGCCCAATACTTTTTGAATTTCCTCGTTTTGTGTGTTGTTGTACATCTGTTTTTTTTCGATTAGTTCAAGTACTTCAGTGCTATGAATTTGATACGCCTCGCGAATTCTCATTCCTGCAATATTATGTTCGGTACCACCTTCTGTTTTCACAATAATTTTCATATCATCTGAAGTGGTTCCATCATAAGTGAACTTTATATCATTAATCCAGTTGATTGAACTATCAAAAGGAGAGGAAAATTCTAATTTTTTTGATCCCTTAATTCTGTTGCAATTTCCGCACACTGGTATTAAATTATACAGGCAAATTGAAAACAAAGGAAATTTAGCTTTATTAAAGAAATGATCTAATTGTGCTCCTGCAACATTATCTGCCCTGCAGTTGATATAATCTCTATTGCAATAGGGACATACATTAAGACTGGAGCTTCGAACTAATCTGACACGTATAGATACCTTGTTAACCTCCGAATTTGCAATAATTGAGTAGGAGTCATGTAGTTTTCTATATAACTTCTTCATAGGAGGACTATTTTTATCTGATTTTAAAAAGCATTCTTTATTCATTATTTCAAGGTTATTATTGATAAAGGAGTATGCTTCCTTTAACTTTTGCAAAGGTGCAAGAACTAGGGTCTTAAATTCATCAGTACTCTCATCATAGAAGTTAGAGGGTAAATATTTTTTACAACTTTTCAAAATTAGTTTTTGACAAGGGGGAGGTATTTTGTCAATAACAGCTTTCCAATATTCAATTTCAAACTCTTCTGAATAATTTTGAATTTGAATCATTCTGCGTCTTTCCTTTCTTTAAATAATTTAAACTGTTCGATCTTGAAATTCAATTCATCTCTCTGTTTAACTAAAAGATCCAACTCAGCATCCTTACCTAACTTTTGGCTAAGAGTGAGCATTAGTTTTTCTCTATATACTTGTTCACCAATTTTATTAATCAATTGGCTAATTTGTTCATATAATTGCTCAGACTCAAAAGGCCTGTCAAAGTATTGTTTTAGAAATGTGCTGATTTTGGGCTTAATTTTATTGTTTTCATCAGGACTCAGTAATTCACTGATATCTACAATGAATTTACGACTATATTCACCTATGGTGTATTTCATAAAGAAATTATGTGTAAGGAGCTTGTGTATATTTTGGCCAAAAGTTTGGTCGAACTCGGTATCTTCCTTTGAAAGATAAGAAATGTCCTCACTAAGAACATCGGAGATAATAAATGGTGAGTTTGTCGTAATAACGATTTGGATCTTAGATTCAGTTCTTGAAGCATGTATGAGATCAATAAGAATTGAAATGTAGTTTCGCTGCCATTCAGGGTGATAATAAAGCTCTCCTTCATCGATAAATAGAAGAGCAGTTTCTCCTTCGTGTAATGCCTCATCATCACTAAAAAGTTGAGTTCCAACTAAATTCTCAAAAGTTTTTGAATACTTCCGATGGCCCTCTAGAAACCAGTAGAGCTTAGATAAAAAAGAAAATTTAGCATGCTGTCCAGATGAAAAATGTCCAAGCTTGGCATCAGGTAAAGTAAGAAACTGATTTATAGAGTTAAGATTCTTATCAAGATTTTTTACCAATATTTGTTTTTCAGGAGGTTCAGATAAGGTACTCATCACAAAAAAATTCTTATCTTCTGGGAAATCAAAATATTCCGAAGAATCTTCTTGTTCCAAATAGTCTAAAAAAGCAAGTTGATAACATAGATCCTTGTTGACTGTTTCAAAAGGCCTAGCTCGCTTATTTTTTTTATTAATTATAGCGTTGTTTATAACATTTCTTTTTTCTATGAAACTTGAATTTTCAGAATAATTAACTTGCCTAAAACCGATAAGGGATTTGGCCAAATCTTCTTTATTGCTCTTGTTTTCATCTTCATTGTCTGTTTTTTTTCTTTCTTCTTTTCTGGTTGTCAGTTCTTCGATATCAAATAGACTATCTTGGTTAACACTGAGCATACTTGAGAAATATACAACTTTGCTTAATTCATTTCTACTTTCATATGCTTTGTGATTAAAGGCATTGGCACCTGAAGTCATGGTACTGTTTATATTTGTCAAATAATATGGTTGATCACCTAAATGGAATACAATAAAAAATTCGATGTTATTCTCCATTATTTTATAAGGTTCATATTCAAGTTCATTTACGACTCCGTTATTACATGAAATATGTTTCTCTTTTATTAAATGGATGAGGCGGAAAAAAGTATCTCGTAAAAAATCTACCGTACTGGTTTTGCCCATACCATTCTTGCCAACTATACATGAAAGTGAGTAGACTTTATTTCCATAAAAATTTGGGATCTCATCGGAGTTAAATGAAGCTTTGAGTTCTTTAGTGTTAACGTTATAAGTGAATTTATGGTCAAAATCAATTATCTGAGATTTCATACCTCTATAGCGATTAATATAAAGAAGTGAAAACTTAAGAGGCCTGTAAATGTACTCTGATTCTTGTGAATAATCTTCGTTTATGAATTCCAGTATTTTTTGTTCTGATTCTATTGAACGATATTTATCTAACATCCAATCTTGATAGGAGTATTCGAAAATCACCTCTGTACTAGGATTATCTATGTAGGTTACAGATATCTGTTTATTGTCAGAATGAAGATGTATATTGATAATTGCTTTTTCATTTATGATAAACTGTCTATTGAAATTAAAAGAATTTGTCCAATAGCCATAAATACTTTTTTGATGATCATCTACTATTAATCCAAGCTTGTCCGACGCTAGATTTTCATCAAGATGAAGATAATTTCTAATTAAATGTTCTTGGACTCCGTATTTTTGATAAAGACTGGAGTTCATTAAATCTGCTATAAGTAAACTGTCCAAAAAACTGAATTTATATTTTTGCTTTTCTGGAACAGGTATTGAGGAGTATTCAATGATGGTGAATACTTGGTTTCTGTATACACCTTTATTAACGATTTTATATAACTCGTACTTTTGAAGTAAAAGATCAATAACTTCTACAGGAAGGTTTCTTATATTCTCCCGAATACTTTCAATCCCACTGAAGGCGAAACCGAAATCACTTGGCGTTCCAGCATTTGTAATATGTCTATAGATAGCACTAACTGTAGCATCTTTTTTTAAAATTAAACTGTCATCTTTAGGATAAAATTTGCAGAGGAATTTGATTGCTCTCTGATTATCTGTGAAATTCCCATAATAATTTTGGTAAAATTCAACCAAGCCCGAGTAGAGCAAACTTTCTATTGGGGTGTCATCCAACACATCGACTACTTCTATACGTTTTTGCTCAAGGGTATTGTAAAACCCGTAAGCCACATGTCTGTGACGCAGCAAATTCTTATAATCAACATAGGTCTTAAGTTCATTGTGGCTCGGTACCATGGAATTTAACAATTGTATAGCAAAGAACATAATATCATTCTCATAATGGTCAGTTACATATGGACGGGAACGTACCACATCTATAGCTTGTTCTTCCAATTCAAAGACAGTATCTAAAGAAGATAACAAATCCTTTATATCCATAGAGTCAATCATTAATAATTTTTCTTTTCCTGCGGGTATGTATTCTTGAAAATTAATTATTGCTTGTTTAATATTTCTTAATTGGTGTTCCTCCATATTTGAAGATTCCTTTCTTTCATAAATTTAATTGCTTACTATATATTATTTAGGGTCATTAAAAGAGTAAAGTGAAAATATGGTAAAAGAGAATTTCAAATATTATCCTTCTGGCGAAGCTTTTTTTTATCGTTTATACTTGTAAAGCCAATTTACTTGAGGAGTTGTCTAACGAATCATGAATAAAAAAGAAGTCGCGCACATTCGCAAACAATTCAAGCTGGATCATGACCTGCTGAATATTTACGACATCCTGAATGTCTATATTACGAAAGAAACGAATGAAGTCTATCACTGGGAACGCCATCCGTTTGAACTGGTGGATCGGGAGAAACAAGAGTTGTATATGGGCAATTTCAAAAAATTGCTTACAGGTGAACTGGATCAGAAACTGTTCGAACTGAAATTCCAGGAAGAAGCAGAAGAGCCAGCACAGGTTATGCTTCACCAAGCACTGGTTACGGGTGACCCCGATGAATGGCAGGATCTCATGCTCACACTCGTGGAGCGTATGATGGCCGATGCCAAGTATGAGCGGGACATGGTGGTTACGTTTATCAAAGGGCAGTATTATCTGCCAACCCAAGCGAGAAATGAAGCAACGGAGGAAAGCGAGAAAAATGAGGTGTTTGCTCATCCCTTCATCCTGTGCAGCATGAATTCCACGGAGAAACAGCGGAAGACGATGCTGTTTGATTATGTGGAAAGGGAATTCAAATACAACATTATCGTGGATCCGATCATCAAATTGAGCACGCCTGAGCAGGGCTTCCTGTATCCAAGCGTGACGGACAACTATTCGGATGTAAACCGTGTGCTGTACTGCACCGGGAAATCCAATTTCCCTGATCCTCATTTTGTAGAAAATGTGCTCAATGGTGAGCGCTCCGTAACGGCACTGGAGGAGCGGGCGATATTCGAAGATATCGTCAAAGAGATAACGGGTGAGCAGATGGATGCCACCACGCTGGCCCATGTGTATGAAGAGATTAACCGGGTCATTGAAGTGAACGAGGAATCACATGAGGAAGAGCCGCCTAAACTGGATTACAAAGATGTAGAACGTCTGCTTACGGCGAGCGGCGTGGAAGAACTGACCACCGAGAAGGTGGAGCGTGCTTTTGAGACGATCGTAGACAATAAAAACTATGAGCTTAAGGCAAACAGTGTGATGCCGAAGTACACTTCCAAATCCATCAAAATTGATACCAAGGTGGCGACCATCTCCATCAGTCCGCAGGATCTCAAATATGTGAGACAAGTCAACTATCAGGGAAGACGTTGTATCATGATTGAAGTGGATGAGGATGCGGTGATTGAGGGATTCACGCTTGCAACGGAGAATCTGTAAAGATCATTTAAATTCTACCGAGCAGAGGAATACATGAAACAAAAATAAACGTTCAAAAATCCCGGAAGTCATTAATGACTTTCGGGATTTTTTATGCACATTAGACCCAGCCTGTAAATGCCAGAATGGATGCTTTGGCAGATTGGGCTTCCATATGAGCCCCTGTTCGCCATGCCTTCGGTGACTCGCCTATTAATCTGGCGAAACAGCGGTTGAAGCTGGAGATGGATCTGAAACCGACCTGCTCGGAGATCGAGAGCACGGAGGCATCGGTACTTTTTAATCGTTTGCAGGCCTCTTCTACACGTGTGCTGTTCAGGAAATCAAGCGGTGTCGTGCCCATAATCTCTTGAAATTTACGGCGAAAATGGGTGGTGCTCAGATGACATAACTCTGCAAGCTCGTCAATCGTCACCGGCATCATATAACTTCTCGTGATAAACTCCAGAGCCGGAGATATAACGAGATCATGCTGACGGCTCTGAATCTCCGTTTCTTGTGGCTGTTCCAGCTCCTGATTTAGATTTCGGCTGTGGCTGTTCTCATCACTCGATTGAATACGCAGCAACTCAATATACAGCGACATTAACAACCCGTATGCGCTTTCCCGGTAGAAAGGGGACTGCCGCTGGATTTCTTCCACAATCGATGTTGCCAGCGTATATACCTTTGGATATTGATCTTTATGTAACACACAACGGCTTGCTTGAATTGCACGCAGATTAGGTTCCAAGGTGCTCTGCGGTATTTTTAATGAATGTTGGAACAGTTCTTCCGGTGAAAAAAAGAGATAAGCCCACCTGCTTGCCGTATTAGGTGAACTGTAGGTGGTATGGGGTAGATATCGAGGGAGAAATGTGACGTCTCCAGCTCGGAATGGAACACTTTCTCCCTTAATCTCCATCATCCCACCATCCGAATAACAGATGCCGATCTCCATATGGTTATGGAAATGCAGATGCTTACTCTTGATAGCCGAGATTTTCCAGCGCTCCCCGCTGAGCAACAGAACCGGAAAATCGATGGGCAAGCTATAGTGGCGGTATTCAATGATAGGTTTCTTCGGTTTGGGCATGTTCAGCTGCTCCCATTCGTCGGATTATAAATGATCGAAATTGCGCAGTTTTGTTGCGAATATGCTTAGATGCTGACTATTTTACTGCGTACAATGAAATAAGTAAAGCGTTTACATCACAGGACGGTCACTTCTTGTACTCAAATTATGAGAAGTGTGCGCATGAGAGGGGAATATCAATGCTGCAAGTGAAATACGACCGTGAACAAATTTTAAACGTGATTCAGAACGTAACGAGCAAAACACTGGATATGGATCTGACTTGGGATTGGCCGTGCGGCGTAGCCTATTACGGGGTATCGAGAGCCTATCAAACGACAGGGGATCAGCAGATTCTGGACAGACTGGTCAAGTGGGCGGATGAATATATAGAGCTGGGTTTGCCTAGCTGGACGGTGAATACATGTGCGATGGGGCATGTGCTGGTCACGTTATATGAAGAGACCGGGGATCAGAAGTATTGGGATATCGTCATGAGCAAAGTGGATTATTTGCAAAATCATGCACTCCGCTTTGGCGACCGCGTGCTGCAGCACACGGTGTCAACATCGAATGATTTTCCCGAACAGGCCTGGGCGGACACGCTATTTATGGCGGCTTTTTTCCTGCTACGAGTGGGCAGTAAGCTGAAAGATGAAGCGATGATTCAGGATGCCCTGAATCAGTATTACTGGCATATCAAATACCTGCAAGATCCTGGCACAGGCTTGTGGTACCACGGTTATGACAACGTAAACAAGGATCACATGTCCGGATTTTACTGGGGACGGGCGAATGCGTGGGGAGCTTACACGATGTCCCAAGTGAAACCACAGCTTAAAGAGTGGTACTTGTACCCACAATGTATGGACGTAGAGTGTTCATTGCGTGATCAACTTGCGGCCCTCAAGTTGCTACAGACGGAAAACGGTTTGTGGCGTACCGTGCTGGATGATCCGGAATCGTATGAGGAAGTTTCTGCATCGTGTGGCATTGCCGCAGCTATGATCAATAACGACAACCCGCTGCATACGAAATATGTGCAAAAGGCTCTGCAAGGCGTTTTGAGCAATATCAGTGAAGACGGGCGTGTGTTAGGAGTATCCGGTGGGACGGCTGTGATGAAGGATCGCGATGGGTACCGCAACATTCCGAAGGATTGGAGCCAAGGTTGGGGACAAGGATTGGCACTCGCTTTTCTTTCAGACATGTTGAGATAAGGGGGGGACTGAATTGCCGAAAACAATCAAAGGCTCGTTTACTTTACCGGGAGAATCGGGTTACGAGGCGCTTACGCTGGAACTGGCTGAACGGTGGGGAGCGGATGTCATCCGTGACAGTGACGGGACAAAGTTGTCGGATGAGATCATTCAAGCGGGTTATGGCATTTATTCGACCATCTGCATCATCCGGGATCATAATGAGTGGGCATCGAGGAATTCTGATAAGCTGCAGCAATGTTTTCTGGTTACCCAGCCCAAGGTGGTGGTACAGGATTATATCTCCATCTATCTGATGGAGGACTTTTTTGCCGAACAGTTCAGGGTGAACGATTCGAAGGAAGCATTGAAATACTGGCAGGTATATGACCGGACGACGGGGCAGGAGGTGCCTAGAAGCCAGTGGAACTATGAAAGGGAATCTGGAAACGTGGTCATTACCGGCATTACGTCTTGGCATAAATACACGGTAAGTTTCATGGTTTATCGTATTTGGGAAGAGATCTCCATGTATAACCATACAACCAACCACTGGGATAAGGAGCACCTGATGCAGATCGATCCCATCTATGAGGACACGCAGACTTATCTGCTGGATTGGATGAAAAAGTGGTGCGTTGCCCACCCGGAAACAACGGTTGTGCGATTTACGTCGCTTTTCTATAATTTTGCCTGGATCTGGGGCAGTGATGAACGGAACCGCCATCTGTTCTCGGACTGGGGCTCATATGATTTCACGGTGAGTTCAAGAGCGCTCGATTTATTTGCTGAAAAATATGGCTATACACTCACAGCAGAGGATTTTGTGAATGGCGGGAAATACCAGGTCAGCCATATGCCTGCGGGGCAGCGTAAGCTGGATTGGATGGCGTTTATCAATGATTTTGTCATTGATTTTGGACAAAAACTGATTAATATCGTGCATCAGCATGGCAAGCTGGCCTATGTATTTTACGATGATAGTTGGGTGGGCATGGAGCCGTATAATGATCGCTTTGAAGAGTTTGACTTCGATGGCATGATCAAATGTGTCTTCTCCGGGTATGAGGCAAGAATGTGCTCAGGCATCAAAGTGGATACACATGAGATTCGTCTTCACCCGTATCTGTTTCCTGTTGGTCTCGGCGGATTGCCAACGTTTAAGGAAGGCGGAAATCCAACACTGGATGCCAAAAACTACTGGATTAACATCCGGCGCGCGTTGCTGCGTGAGAAAATCGACCGGATTGGCCTGGGTGGATACCTGCATTTGGTGGAGCCTTATCCTGATTTTGTGGAATATATCGAGAAGGTCGCGGATGAGTTCAGGGAGGTCAAGGAGCTGCATCAGGCGGGTCAGCCAGTTCAGCTTCAGACACGGGTAGCGGTGCTCCATAGCTGGGGCCGGTTGAGATCATGGACGTTGTCGGGACATTTCCATGAGACGTATATGCATGATCTGATCCATATTAACGAGGCGCTATCCGGACTGCCAGTAGACGTACGGTTCATCGATTTTGAAGATATTCGCCAGGGTGTGCTGAACGAGGTAGATGTGGTTATTAATGCGGGGAGAGCAGGTTCTGCATGGAGCGGTGGCCAGCATTGGCATGACACGGCATGTGTAGATCGGCTTACTCGTTGGGTACACGAAGGTGGCACATTCATCGGCGTCAACCAGCCGTCGGCGGTAGAAGGTTATGATACTTTTTTTCGGATGGCTCATGTGCTTGGGGTTGATGAGGATACAGGTTCGCGTGTAGTGCATGGAAAATGGGCTTATGACGTGCAGGATCGGCATGATCTTATGCCGGAAGGTGCGATATTGGCAGGCAAGCCGCAACTCTATCTGACGGATGGAACGGCTGAGGTGGTGCAGGAAACGGAAGGCAACATTGCGTTGTCTGTACATGCTTTTGGTAAAGGAAAGGGAATCTATCTGTCTTCGTTCGAATTCAACTGGGTGAATGCAAGGCTATTGCTGAATCTGATCCGCTTTGCAGGTAATGAGCAGCACAATACCAAGTATATTACGGATAATTTGTATACGGAGTGTGCGTATTATCCCGAGAGTGCCAAGCTGGTTGTGATCAATAATAGTGATCAAGCACAGACGACAACGATTGACACCGAACATGGGATGCAGAAGGTGCATATCGCTCCATTTGATACGAAAATCGCCGAGATTGGGACGCAGGCATCGGTATAACATCAGCTACTCTCCATGTTGTTATGTTATCGAAGTGTCCGTGAAAATGATTAGTTTAACACAAGAAAGCTCAAAGCACACAGCACATACGCTGCAAAGCTTTGAGCTTTTTGTTGCGCCAACACATTTTATAATGAATGCCATACGTTACATGTATGGGCATACGCCCTGATGTGCTAGACTAATGAAAAGTTATGTCAAAACTTGAAGCTATGTATAGCGCAAGTTGATTTTAATTACTATGAGACTAAACGGATTCAGTTTACACTTTAACGGAGAGGACAGAAAAAAACTGAAAAAGCGAAGCGATCGCCTAAAAGCTTTCTGAAAGAAAGCTGCATCGAAAGCACACGCTTATCACCGGATTTTCCCCTTGAAAGAGGAATCGAAAAAAATCTGGGGATAACAGCGATTAGAAGGATTTTCTGTCATCGTAGTGTCCGTGTAAACTTAATCCTTACAAAAGGAGTTGCTCACATGAATGTAAACGAGGTTATGCAAGAACTTGAGGCTTTGGGCAAGGAACGCACGAAAAAGATCTATTTGTCCAATGGTGCGCATGAACCCTTGTTTGGTGTTGCTACAGGAGCCATGAAGCCAATGGCGAAGCTTATTAAGAAAAATCAGCCGCTTGCTGAGCAGTTATACGCAACAGGCAACTATGATGCGATGTATTTTGCAGGCGTTATCGCTGAACCGAAAGTGATGACCCATGCCGATTTTGATCGCTGGATGGATGCTGCGTATTTCTACATGGTGTCTGATTATGTGGTTGCTGTAACGTTGGCGGAGACAGATATTGCTCAGAATGTTGCGGACACCTGGATTGCCAGTGGGGAAGAGCTGAGAATGTCCGGCGGATGGAGCTGTTACTGCTGGCTCTTAGGCAGTCGCAAGGATACCGAGTTTGAAGAAGAAAAATTTAGACAAATGCTTGAGCAGGTAGAACAAACGATTCACACCGCTCCTGAACGGGCCAAAATAGCTATGAATCTTTTCATCTACACAGTCGCCATGTCTTATGTTCCGCTGCATGAGCTGGCAGTGGAAACGGCAAAAAGGGTTGGTCCACTTGAAGTGGGTCTGGACAAGCCGAAAAGCAAGCAGATCAGTGCTTCCGACAATATTCAAAAGGCACTGGACCGCAATCAGCTAGGTTTCAAACGCAAATATGTAAGATGTTAGTCCGAAACGTGTATTCCATTATCACCATGGCTCGTTATAATGGTGTTAATGGATGACACGGGTGGGGGAGACAACAACGGACATGAAACGCAAATTGAACTGTAAGCGTATTCAGTTACTGGATGATTGGAGTCTTAGAACGAAGTTATACATATTGTTTGTTTTTTGTGTACTGGTTCCCGTACTGGCAACGAATGCGGTATTTTATCAAAGCATCAAGGGACAGATTGAAGCCAAAGAACAAAGTCGAATCAACGAAATGCAGCAGCGGATTCGCTTTAATCTTCGGAACAGCTTGGACAACAGCTTGTACGTATCCAATTTTTTGTACACGGATGCCACGCTGAATCGGTTTATGGAATCCAAATACAACAATCAGGAAGATTATTATTTTGCATATTATGATATGCTGAGCGGCAACAATCTGGTTCGTTATTATTACAGTTACCAGCAAGTGAATCAGGTGACGTTTTATGTGGACAACGATACGTTCGTGAATGGTGGCAACTTCATCAAGTTGAACGATGATATCCGCAAGAGTGAGTGGTATCAAGCACTGATGAATACGGAAGATCAGATGATGATCTATTCCTATTTTGACAAGCAGCAGGCAGAGATGTCGCAGAATCAAGGCGGTCGTAAGGTTAGCATTATTCGCAAGCTTAATTATTTCGGGAAACAGCAAGTAGAGAAAGTGTTGAAGGTAGATCTCGACTACGCCTTTATTAACAAGTCATTCAAAAATGAGGGGGCTGGCGGGAAAATATATATCGTTTCGAATGACCGGATTATTTTCTCCAATGATGCACAGATGAACCAGCCACGGAAGCCGTTTCACCTGATGTCGAGTATGGTGAAGGATGCTGGGCAGTCTGCAGAATTGATCCCGGTTGTATCGGAAAACTGGAAAATTATCGTGCGTGGAGAGAAACTGGATTTTCTGACGGAGATCGTGGATTCCAGATTTAATCTGATGCTGCTGATCATTCTTAATCTGCTGGTGCCGACACTGCTCATCTGGCTGATCTCCAGATCCCTCGTTCACAGAGTAGGCCGGATTGCCAAACATCTGGATCAGGTAAAACAGGAGCAATTCGAGGTCATTGCAGAACCCGCTGGTAAGGATGAGATCGGTAGTCTGACTCATAGCTACAACATGATGGTCATTAAGATCAAAAACCTGATCGAGATTGTCTTTAAAGGGCAGGTGGAACGGCAGGCGTTAGAGCTTTCGAAGAAACAAGCTGAATTAAAGGCGCTCCAGAGCCAGGTTAATCCACATTTTATGTTTAACACCCTTGAAACGATCCGCATGCGCAGTCTAATCAAGGATGAACATGAAACCTCTGACATTATTCAGAAGCTGGCGCTGCTGTTACGGCAAACGATTAATTGGGGCAACGATCTTGTTACCATTCAGGATGAAATTCGTTTTGTTGAGAGTTATCTGGTGATTCAGCAATACCGCTTTGGAGAGAAGCTTCAATTCGTTATTAACGTTGAGGATGCAGATATTTGGGAGATCAAGATTCCGAAGCTGACCGTACTAACATTTGTAGAGAATGCTTGTATTCATGGTATTGAGGGCAGTTTGAATGATGGTGTGGTGGAAGTGGAGTTCCAGAAGAAGAATGACCAATTGCACATCCTCATCCACGATACCGGGGTCGGTATGGAGGGTGAAAAGCTGGATATGCTTCGGAGTATGCTGCTTGATCCAAGTCTGGAGCGGCTTAGTGAGCTGAGCAGTATTGGGGTGATGAATGCTTATATCCGGCTTCGGATGTATTTTGATGAAACTGTGCAGGTGGATATTGTCAGTGAAAAGTACAAGGGGACTACGATTCGAATACAGATTCCGCTTGTACAAGCATCTCAGGGATAAGGAGCGAGGATATGATCAACGTGCTGATTGTGGACGATGAGCCATTTATTCGCCAAGGACTTCTGTTGTTGATCGATTGGAGAGCGCTGGGATTTCAAGTTTGCGGACAGGCTTCGAACGGGCTGCAGGCGCTCGATTGCATCCGTACAATGAAGCCTGATCTCGTCATATCCGACATTAAAATGCCGGAAATGGATGGTATGCAGCTGGCCAAGACTGTATACGAAGAGTACGGTGACGAGATGAAAATGGTACTGCTCAGCGGGTACTATGAGTTTGAATACGCCAAACAGGCGATCAAGTATCAGGTGAACGATTATATACTTAAACCTATTGTCAAAGACGAGTTGTTGCAAGTACTGGAGGCATTCAGAGACTCCTTTTTGGAGAGAACGGAAGAGAAACGGCATCAGGAAAAACAGGAACAGATCGTACTCACTCAGCATGTGCAATCCATTTTGCTTGGAACGGCGGATCAAGAGACCCTTGACCATGTGCGAGTCCATTATGGGAATGCAACGAAATTACGATGTTTGATGATTGAAACGGAGTCGGAGCGTGAACAGCAGCAAGCCGATTGGTGTCAGCAGGTGGAAGTTAGCATAAATCGGAATCACGCAGGACATGTACTGAAATCCTTCACAGGGGAGAAAAACAGGGTGCTGCATATTGTAACCGACCTGTTGCTGAAGCGTGAAGCGTTATCCCTCGAACAATATGTCACGCGGCTTTATAACGAGTTAGGCCGAATACAGAGTGCAGCGATTGCGATCTATGCGGGGAAAGAAGTTAGCAGATTGGACGAACTCCATGAGTCCTACTACTCCTGCGGAAAGATCAAAAGTTTGCGTTTCTTTAGCGCATACGGGCCAATCTACTATTTTGAGCATATGGACACAAGTGTGTTTATCAACCAGCCCGCCGGGCGGGAAAAACAGCTTTTCGACGGACTGATTCAAGCCATAGAGGAGCAACGAATTGAGGATGTGCACGGTCATGCGCAGGCCATCTTTCAATTTTTTCTGGAGCAGCGCATCGAGCCGGGCATCGTAGGTATTCATCTTCATTATTTGGCTTACACGTTGCTTGGGCTGGTGAACAGGGACAATTCGGATCTGAATTCAGATGAGCAATGGATGCAGTCGACGTTTCTTCAGGAGAACTATGCCATGCTGTCTATGGAGGAGAATATTGAGAATCTGTGCGAGTTTTCATATACATGTGCGGAGAAGTTGAAGGAGCGGCAGAAGTGGAACGCGATGGGGGTCTTGGCCCGAGTCGAGGCGTATATTCATGAGCACTATATGGAAAATATCAGCCTGAAGCTGCTCGGAGAGCATTTTTTCATGAACAGTGCGTATCTGGGTCAGATATTCAAAAAGCATTACGGCGTGAGTTTCAGTGATTACCTGAATCAGATCCGGATCGAAGAGGCCACCCGTCTGCTACGCAGAACGGATTACAGAGTGTATGAGATTGCAGCGATGGTGGGATATCGGGATTCGGATTATTTTATTAACCGGTTCGAGAAAATCAAGGGTGAGACACCGGCCCAATATCGAAAAAGGGCCCAAGCGATGCATACTTCGGATTCTTCATCCTGCACTCCTTGAGGGGGAAGCAGGATTTTTTGCTTATCTGGAATTATTGGGATGGGGCCTATAGTTTGTCCCGTTGAGGAGAGCAGGCAACAATGATAATTTTAAATCAACCTTTAGAAAGCGCTTTCTAAAGAGTGTCTCTCAACATACTTCGCTGGAGGGGTCATGATGAAAAAGGATGTCAGAAAAAGATTAAGGCAGCTCGTTTTACTGACGTTGATGTTTACGGTTGTACTCGCTGGATGTACGCCGGGATCATCCAAAACGGAAGAGAAGACGGCAGACGGCAAGGAACTAAAGCAGTTTTCCGCATTTTTTGCTGTACCTGGCAAGCTTGCGCCTGATGATAACCGTGTGATGAAGGCCATTGAGGAAAAAACGGGAGTTCGGGTCACGATGGACTGGCTTACTGGCCAGACTGCCAAAGAACGGATCGGTGTCATGATTGCAGGTGGGGAATATCCAGACTTCATTGATGGCAGTGATGGTACACAGCAGTTAGTATCTGCCGGTGCGCTTGTGCCACTTGAAGACTATATCGACAAATATCCGAATATCAAAAATTATCTCGGTGACAATTGGAAGAAAATGAAGAATTCAACGGATGGTCATATCTACTTCATTCCGCAATTCGGAAATTTACAGGGCGAATCCATGAAAGTATCCCATGATGGGGAAGCATTCTGGATTCAAAAAGCAGTGCTGGAATGGGCGAACTACCCAACGATCAAAACGCTGGATCAGTATTTCGACTTGATCGAAAAGTACAAAGCAGCGAATCCAACGATTAACGGTCAGCCGACGATCGGATTCGAGATCATTTCTTACGACTGGCGTTACTTCGCACTGGAGAACCCGCCGCTATTCCTGGCAGGTTACCCGAACGAAGGTGCCGCTATTATCGACAAGGCTACATTAACAGCGAAAAACTACAATACGATTCCAGAAGCCAAGGCTTATTTTAAAAAGATCAATGAGGTTTACAACAAAGGGCTTGTCGACAACGAGACGTTCACAGCGAATTACGATCAGTACATTTCCAAAATTTCAACGGGACGCGTACTGGGCATGGTCGATCAGGGATGGCAGTTCCTTGACGCAGAGGCTTCTCTTGTTAAACAAAAGCTGTATGAAAGAACGTATGTACCACTGTCCATTACGTTGTCTGAAGATGTAAAAGGACGTTATCAGCATAAGCCGATCCTGAACGTCAACGGCGGACTTGCGATTACGAAGAGCTGTAAAGATGTTGAAGGAGCGCTTCAATACATCAACGATCTGCTTGATCCCGAGACGGAAGTACTGAGAACGTGGGGACAAAAAGATGTGGATTATCAGGTGGATGACAAAGGTGTATTCTCTCGTAACGAGGAGCAACGCGCCAATTCGAAAGATCCGGACTGGGTACTCGCAAACACAGGAAGCCCGCTGGTATATTTCCCTCACCATGAAGGCATGACAGCAGACGGTAAAAATGCGATGGACCCGAAAGAACAGCCTGAAGAGTACCTTGCTACACTGAATGACATTGATAAAAAAGTGCTCAAGGCTTACGGATATACCAAATTCACGGATTTCCTGGAGCCAGCGGAAGAGAACGAACCATGGTTCCCGATCTATACGTTCAATTTTGAACCGAATAAGCCAGAAACGATTGCCAGACAGAAGATGGATGATGTGAAACGCAAATGGTTGCCTAAAGTGATCATGACCTCACCAGCTGAGTTCGAACAGGCATGGGAGGAGTATCAATCAACACTCAAAGAAAGTGCAGATATCAAAGCGTATGAGGATGCACTTACGGAAGAGGTACGCAGACGTGTAGATCTGTGGGGCTAAATATGTGGAACAGATGCAATTAGTAAGACAGGCAATACGATAAGAAGCAAGATAAGCAATACAATAAGAAGCAAGATAAGCAATACAATAAGCGGTGCGAAAATAACTACGGTAAGAGAAATATGACAAGTGGCACGATAAGTATGAAGTGTAATACGAGTAGTAAGAAAAGCAATATCAGCAATCAATAGCTAGGGTCAAGGCAGAGAGGCTATGGGACATCCTGTAGCCTTTCTTAATCCACACATAAACGTGTACCCATTGGACAGGAATGGATTCGAATTCATCCGCTTCGGATGATATAGATAAAACTCGTAATCAAGGAGAGAGAAAAACATGGCTAAAAAGGAGTTGCAGCCTTCGGTAAATACCAGTCATATCCCTTCGGGGAAAAGCTGGCTCGGGTATAACTTGTCCAGAATGAAAAGTCAGCGCCAATTGATGTGGATGTCATTCCCCTTCATTGCGTTTATTGCTATTTTTGCATATGGGCCTCTATGGGGCTGGCTCATGGCTTTTCAGAACTACAGACCGGGCATAGGTTTTATGGAGCAGGATTGGGCAGGACTGGATCATTTTCGAACGTTATTTACGGACCCGACCTTCTTACGTGTCATTCGCAATACGCTGGCGATGAGTCTGATCAGTCTATTTCTGGGATTTGTCGGTTCGATTGGTCTGGCACTCTTGCTCAACGAACTGCGGCTGGTTTTGTTTAAACGTGTCGTGCAGACCGTTTCTTATCTACCACACTTTCTGTCGTGGATCATCGTGACAGGTATCGTCGCGAATGTATTGTCGACGGAGAACGGGATTGTGAATGTGCTGATGACCAAGCTGGGACTGATCGATGCACCGATCAATTTTTTTGCCGAACCCAAGTACTTCTGGGGGATTGTGGGTCTGTCCAGCATGTGGAAGGAGATCGGGTGGGGCACGATTATATATCTGGCCTCCATGGCTTCGATTAATCCGAGCTTGTACGAAGCAGCGTCCATCGATGGAGCGGGTCGTTTTCGCAAAATGTGGAACGTCACACTGCCGAGCATCAAACCAACCATCATTATTCTGCTGATTATCAACGTGGGTAACGTCCTGAATGCAGGCTTTGAGATTCAATATTTGCTGGGGAACGGACTGGTGCAGGATGTATCCGAGACGATTGATATTTTTGTGCTGAAATACGGAATTAATCTCGGAAACTACTCACTTGCCACCGCGGCAGGGATTTTCAAAAGTGTGGTCAGTCTGGTGCTCATCTTTATCGCCAACGGGATTGCCAAATCTCTTGGTGAAGAGCGGTTGATATGATAAGGGGGCAGCGCTGTGAATCGAATTAGTGGAAAACGAAGCCTGGGTGACTCTATCTTTTCCATCACCAATGGCATATTTATGTTGCTTGTCATGGTTGTTACGTTATATCCTTTTTTAAACACCATTGCCGTATCTTTCAATAACGGTCTCGATACGATTCGCGGGGGAATCTATCTTTGGCCGAGGGAGTGGACGCTGCAAAACTATGTTTCCGTGTTCCAAAATCCACATCTGACCCAAGCGGCATTTATTTCAGTTGCCAGAACCGTCGTCGGAACGGTGGTGCAGCTCTTCTGTACAGCCATGCTGGCTTATGTACTGAGCCGTAAGGAATACATGTTTAACAAATTTGTCACTACACTCTTTGTGATCACGATGTATTTCAGTGGCGGCTTGATTCCGGGGTACATGTTGATCAAACAAGTGGGACTGCTGAACAGTTTCTGGGTTTACATTATTCCCGGACTGATCGGGGTATTCAACATGATTGTCATCCGTACCTACATTCAGGGGTTATCCGAAGGGCTGATTGAATCGGCGAAAATGGATGGTGCAGGAGATTTCCGCATCTTTATGCGCATTGTGCTTCCGCTGTCCAAGCCGGTGCTGGCTACGGTTGCACTCTTTATTGCCGTAGGCCAGTGGAACTCCTGGTTTGACTCCATGCTCTATACGGCAGGTAACCGCAATTTGACCACCCTGCAATATGAACTGATGAAGCTGTTATCTTCGGCGACGTCACAAGGGGGAACGGTCAATGTGGATCAATACAAAAATGTGACGAACATGGTCACCCCCGTATCCATTCGGGCAGCCATTACCATCGTGACGGCCATGCCCATTGTTGTGCTTTATCCATTCTTGCAAAAATACTTTGTCACTGGACTCACCATTGGAGGGGTAAAAGAATGAATAATGTAAATCAAGGCGAGCAATGCACGTTTAACAATCCGATTATGCCTGGGTTTTATCCAGACCCGTCTGTCTGCCGGGTAGGGGAAGACTTTTATTTGGTCACCTCCACGTTTGCCTATTTTCCTGGCGTTCCGATCTTTCACAGCCGTGATCTGGTTCATTGGAAGCAGATTGGCAATGTGCTGGATCGTGCTTCTCAGCTTAATCTGGAGGGGGCAGGACATTCGCAGGGGATTTTTGCACCGACGCTTCGGCATCATGATGGGCTCTTTTATATGATCACAACGAATGTAACGCATGGCGGGAACTTTGTTGTGACAGCTACTAACCCGGCTGGGCCATGGTCTGATCCTTATTTTATTGAAGGTGCGGAAGGCATTGATCCAACGATTTTCTTCGATGAAGACGGCAAAGCATACTATTTAGGTACACGGCCTTGCTCTGAGGGAGTCCGTTACAACGGCAACTGGGAAGTGTGGCTTCGTGAACTGGATTTGGGCAGCATGAAGCTGGTCGGAGACAGCTATGTTCTGTGGCGTGGGGCGATGGTAGATGTGATTTGGCCAGAAGGACCGCATTTGTATAAAATCGGCGAGTATTATTACCTCTTGATTGCAGAAGGTGGCACAGGTCTGAATCATGCGGTTACGATTGCACGCAGCAGCAGTTTGACTGGTGGTTATGTCGGTAATCCGAATAATCCGATTATTACCCATCGTCATATGGGCAAGCATTATCCAGTAATCAATGTAGGACATGCAGATCTTGTACAAGCTCCTAATGGTGAATGGTTCATGGTGATGCTGGCTTCAAGACCCTATGGCGGGGCTTTCAGTAATCTTGGTCGTGAGACATTTATTGCTTCAGTGGAATGGGAAGATGGCTGGCCAGTCGTCAATCGGGGGCTGGGTAAGCTGGAGGAGCAAGGTGTGTTGAATCTGCCAGCAGCGCCAGTGGCACCGGATTTGCGCTGTGAAAACTTTGATACCGATCATCTGGGCTTGCAATGGATGTTCCTGCGCAATCCTCAGGAAGATCTGTATTCCTTGACTGAACGTAAAGGTTATCTGCGTTTGAAGCTGAAACCGCAAACATTGAAGGAACTCGAAAACTCCAGCTTTGTCTGTGTACGTCAGAGACATATGAATTATGTAACAGCAGCGGCGATGGAATTTGTGCCGAAGCATGAGCATGAGACGGCAGGTCTGGTGGTTATTCAGGATGATCAGTATCATGTGCGAATTGAACGTGCACTTGAAGGAGAACAACAGGTACTGCGCGTCATGACATGGCTTGGCGGTGAGGAATCACAGGTTGCCCAAGTTACGGTGGACGGGGATGCTCCGCGTGTATATCTCAAGATGGCAGCGCTTGGACAGCAACTCAGCTTTTATTACAGCACAGATGGAAGTGAGTACCATCTGGTTGCAGACCGAGTGGATACGACCAGCTTGAGCACGGAAGTAGCTGGCGGTTTTGTTGGGTGCTGTATCGGCATGTTCAGCAGCAGTAATGGTAAGTCTTCCGATCAGGTAGCCGACTTTGACTGGTTCGAATATGGTTCGTACAATTAAACTCTCATTGAAGGAGAGATTGTATAATGAAAGCTGCAAAAACCATCCTGTCGAGTGTAGTAGCGATAGGAGTCATCACAACTTTGTCCGGGGTCTCTCAAGTATCAGCTGATCAGGGCAGTAAGATGACATCACAAATTTCTGTAAAAGCTGCATCGGTAGAGCCCGATTTGTATCAAGAAGTTCCCAAATTCAAAAAAACATTAAGTAAGGACAAAGTGATCTGGAATGGAAAAAATATTGAATTAATCGCAAACATCGTAGAGGAAGAAAACGTTCCTGCATCAGAATCCAAAGTAATTCGTTCTATTGTCATTTCTAAAGGGAAGATGAAGCAGACAATAAAAGCCGATGATTTAGGAGAAAAATGGCATGAAGTAATACGTGTTGTTGATTCAAATTCAGGTGATTGGGTGGCTGTGCAGGTAGCAAAAAGTGCCGGTAATGCTGTCATTCTTGTGAACCTAAAGACAGGTGAATCCACGATTTTAAATGATCGTCTTGCAGAGGAAGGTAAGAAAGGCGTAGAGAGTATCCCTTCATTTAACTGGTCACCTGTGGAGGATAAGCTCGCGATTTCATACGGGAATACGGAGAAGAGTTCATTAGCCATATACGATGCGAAGAAAGGCACTTTTGAATATATACCGCGTACAACAAACTATATCAGTACAGGGGTTATCCTTTGGCACAAAAACGGAAAATCGTTCGATTACATTAGTGAGTACCCTTCCGATCAAATGAGTCTTTTTAGATATAATACAGCAACCAAAAAGGTTAAACCGATCAAAAAAATGACTCAAAAAGAATTTCAACAATTTATGAAGCTGGACAAATAGGTCCAGGATTAATTAAGAAGATAAAATGGTTTAAGCGGCCTTAATCCTTTAATGAATGGGGAGTAAGGCCGCTTAATGATTTCTGTAAGCATTCGTAACTGCATAACCCATGCATTTCTTCATGTCTTCTGAAGCTTTTTCATGAATTTGTATTTAAGTCGTGTTCAGTAGGGATTGCAGAGGAGTGTCCAATGATTAATGCTACGCATCTCCGCAGGTATTGACCCGGTTCACATCCAAAATTTCGTTCACGTCATGTGCTTCAAATTGGTCAAGCAGAGCGTCCAAGCCATGCTCAAGCTTGTGTTCAAGCTCCTCCAGATAAATGGGAAGGATCGCATAGAAGTGCACAGTTTGCCCATCTCCCATGTCCAGTGTGAGGAAATCCTCTTTGACCTCAAGCGGAGGCAACACGATTAAGGCACACATATCTGTATTGTTGGAAAATGGCGTTGCCGGGTCTCCATTGGGCACCGTATGCCCCCAACTCAGCCAGGTATCATAGTCATGTGGTAGTCGAGCCATCGTTTTCAACCATCGTATCGGCCAGTAATTATCCGATTCCTCCAGTTCTTCTTCTAATAGAGGCCAATCCGGAGGTAAACATATCATCAGTTCTGCATACTTATAATCCTCTGCATCTTCAGGCGTATTCATCGGCAAGGCACTCATGCCTGTGGTATACAACGTATAATAATTACGTTCTGGTGTTGGACGAATGATATGGACATCGATATGAACTTTATCTGACACCAGCTCATGGAACACAGAGTCGGCTTCGCCAAGATATGTATCCGCGTGTTTCTCAATTCGCTGCAGCCATTCGGTAGTTGCATAAGAAGTAGATTGCCACTCGCGATCCAAATCTTTATGCCGAATAATAGGAACGCCAGAAGGCGAATACTCAGATGAATTAGACATGTTTACCGCTCCTTTGTACAGGAAAGTGTACTTGCTTTTTCATCATATCATATCGTGTGAATGGAAGTCTGAACTTCGTTCTATGGTATGATAGGAACATGTTGATGAGTTCGATTGAAGGAGCAAAGGGTATGAATCAGAGCGTACAACAGTTCAAAGCCGATTTCTTCAAAGCATTGGCACATCCGATGCGCATTCGCATTTTGGAGTTGCTTAGTGAAGGCGACAAAAGCGTCAATGAACTGCAAGGCATTCTTGGAACGGAAGGTTCTGCGGTCTCCCAGCAGCTGGCTGTACTGCGCAGCAAAAATGTAGTACAGGGCAGGAAGGAAGGTACTACAGTCACTTACTCCCTTCGTGATCCGCTGATTAAAGATCTGCTGGTAGTTGCCAAACAAATTTTTGATAACCATTTGGTCGATGCGATCTCCATGTTGAAGGATATGCGCAAAGACAGTTGACACAGAGAACAAGAGCAACCGTTGGATCATGCGGAAACTCTTGTTTTTTGGTTTTAATGTATACGAGCTCAATCCTACAAAATTGTGATATTTGCGATTGACAGGGCATATATCAGGGAGTAGTGTTCTATTTATATTCAAATATTCAAATATACAAAGAAAAGAAGGTTATAGAGCATGAAAGGCATCGGAAGATATGCGGGTTATCGAATGGCTGATTTTCGCAAGGATCTGATATCGGGACTGATTGTAGGTATTATTGCGATTCCGCTAGGTATGGCTTTTGCCATCGCCTCCGGAGTCAAGCCGGAATATGGATTGTATACCACCATCATTGCGGGTATTTTGATTTCACTGCTGGGCGGCTCCAAATTTCAGATCGGTGGGCCGACGGGGGCATTTATTCCGATTCTTTTTGCTATAGTCATGCAGTATGGTTATGAAAATTTGCTGATCGCTGGCATGATGGCTGGACTGATGCTCATTGTGATGGGTGTGTTCAAGCTGGGGGCGTTGATTAAATTCATTCCAAGACCCGTGACGATTGGCTTTACGGCGGGTATTGCCGTGCTGATCTTTAGTGGACAGATCGTGAATGTGTTGGGACTTACGGGAGTAACAAAACACGAGGATTTTTACTCCAATATGAAAGAGATCGGGATGCACATTGCGACGATTAATATATACAGTTTGCTGACAGCGGGGGTGTGCCTGGCTGTTCTTCTGCTTGTGCCGAAGTTTGCACCCAAAGTGCCTGCTTCGCTGCTGGGTCTGATATGCTCGGCTGTCATCGCGGCTATCTTCTTTAAAGATCAGGTGGCTACGATTGGCTCCTCCTTCGGAGAGATTCCAGGAACTTTACCTGGGTTTCATCTGCCGGAGATCACATGGGAACGTATCGTAAATTTGCTGCAGCCTGCTTTTGTCATTGCTATGCTCGGTGGTATTGAATCGCTGTTGTCCGCCGTTGTCGCCGATGGTATGACGGGCAGTCGCCATAACAGCAACCGGGAATTAATCGGACAGGGGGTTGCCAACCTTGTCACACCACTTTTCGGTGGTATTCCAGCGACAGGAGCGATTGCTCGTACGGCAACGAATATTAAATCCGGTGCGGTCTCTCCATTGTCGGGTGTAATTCATGGTGTTGTTGTGCTGCTTGTCCTGCTTTTGTTTGCACCGTATGCATCCCATATTCCGCTTGCCAGCATGGCACCTGTTCTGATGCTGGTAGCCTGGAATATGAGTGAACGAAAATCCTTTGCTTATGTACTGCGAACCAAAACGGGGGATTCACTTGTGCTGCTTTTGACCTTTCTTCTTACTGTATTCACGAGCCTTACGACTGCGGTGGAGGTTGGATTGATTCTTGCGGTTATTCTATTTGTGAAACGAATGAGCGAGATGCTCAAAGTGGCCAAGGTACTGCCTGATCCGGATCATAAACATGAGAAGGTCATGGCTCACATGGTACGAGAGGGACATGATTGTCCACAGATCAGCCTGTACACGATCGAAGGGCCGTTATTTTTTGGTGCAGCGGATATGTTTGAAAAATCAGTGATGGATTCACTTCCAGAGCGCCCAGTCATACTCTTGTTACGCATGGGGAAAGTTCCTTTTATCGATACAACAGGCGAGGCGAACCTGGCGAGTTTAATCAAACATTTTGATCGTTCGGGCGGGATGGTACTGTTATCGGGCATTCAGGAGCAGCCACTCGAAATGCTGAAACGAACGGGTTTGCTGGAACGGTTAGATCCGGCACATCGGTTTGAACATACCGGGGAAGCTATTAATTATGCATTACAGCATCTGAACGAAGAGAAGTGTAAGGGGTGCAAACATTTTGCGTTTCGAGAGTGCGCAACTTTGTCTGGTTGTGGGTCGGAGTCTAAGCCGGAGCAGCAGCAAAAGTGGAAAGTCGTTACTACGAAAACAGCTCCTTAATAACCGTTCCAATAAATTCCTATATGGTATATATTAAGTATATTCATTACATATCAGACAGGAAGGAACTTGATTATGTTTAATCAACCAACGGCTTTACGTTCGGTGCTCAGCCCGGCATATCTGGAGTGGGCATTACAAGCACATTATGATATCGGAACGTGGGAAGAATGCAGGTTTTGGCTGCGAGGTTTAAATGATACTTATCGGGTACGTACAAGCACAGGAACTTATATATTGCGTGTATATCGTACTGAGGTGGCAGAAGTGGATGTTCTTTACGAACTGAGTATTCTGACTGCACTAAAAGAAGGTCTCGGTTCGAGTACGCATACAGAGGTTGGAGGCTTTATCCCAACGAAAGATCAGACTGGGTATACGATGCTGGATGCGGCTGAAGGAAAACGGGCAGCTGTGCTCTTTCACTATATTGATGGAACAGAAAATAATCTGGAGGATGAGGATTCCTGCTACGCTTTTGGCCGATCTGCTGCTGAACTGCACCAGGCTATGGATCAGATTGATCTGGGACCAGAGCGAGAACAAGTGTCAGCGTCAGTAAAGGGGTTGGAGTCAGTACATGCAAGGTTTAAGCTAGATACGAAATTTCTCATCGATGAGCCTCTTGAACGAATTCTGCGTTACATCGGAGAGGATGGTGAGGAAGCAACATTTCTGCAAACGTTTGCTAACGTTTTAAAAGAAAAGATTTTTACCGTCTCCAGTACCGGGCTGGATTATGGTTTGTATCATGGCGATATGCATGGAAACAACAATGTGTTTGAGCAGCAAGAACGCTTCATCCATTATGATTTCGAATGGGCTGCTCCGGGATGGCGTGCGTATGATCTGGCTCAAGTGAAGATTCGGAAACGGCAGTCGGGTGATTCGGAGCAGAAGCAGCAGTTATGGAATGCATTGATGAAAGGCTATCGCTCGGTTCGGAGCTTTACAGATGCAGATGAACAGGCGGTCGACCTGTTTATTATCGCTCGCAGGTTCTGGGTGATGGGTCTGGATGTGGCCTTTATTGATAGTGATATGGGCGCGCTGGATTACGGCGAGGATTGGCTTAATGATTTTATTGAGGAGTTTCGTGATAAAGATATTGTGTAGGAACTAATTCATATGAAATAAAAAGGAACTGTCCTTAAAAAACGATTATGCGGGTTTACTCGCATAATCGTTTTTTATTTACCTGGTGGTGCTTGATATGATCAATTATTATAGCAATAATCATTTTTGCGCTACCTATATCATCTACGATTGAGCGGAAGAGGCAGCGGTCGCGGCTGCTGCAGCGGCTGCTGCCGACATGGCGGCTTGCTGAGCGACGATAATGTTGGTAATCGTTGTGGACATGGAAGATGTGAGGATGTCATTCTGTAGACTCTCCATATGTTGAAGTGCAGTCAATGCAGACGAGAACAGCAGCAACTCCTGTTTGTTTATGGACCAAGCCCCAAAACCCTCTTGACTTCTTAACCAGTCATATGTCTCAATAACCTGATCTGCCAGCGAGTTGATCTCTGCTGGAAATAGTGCAAATAGTGCGAGTGAAGGTAATGTGTACGTTTTATCCATCCGAAGATTCCTTGAACGGAAAGCCTCGCTTAAAGCCAGCAAACGTCCACTGACCTGAGATCCGCCATCCCCGATAACGAGGATCTGTGTTAAGGTTTGCACGCTGTTTTTCGCAGAAAAGTTAGGTTTCAACTCCTGATAGAGCTGTTCCATGCGTACTACAGCGTAGTCCACATCCAAATCGGAGAGGGCTAACATCGCTGTGAAAATATAGTCATCATGTCCTGTGAGGAAGGGATGCTCTTTTTTCATACGGTCATAGAATGCTTTGGCACGTGCCACGGTATGCTGAAATTGATCAGGCGACACTTGAGCAGCGATCTGATAGGCCGCCATCACCAGGTAATCGGAGTTGCGGAACTTGATTTCTTTCATCAAATCATGGACTTGAATCGTATGTTGCAGTCTTGTAAGCTGATCCGTTGTCAGAGAAAGCATAGCTGCAAAATGAAAGGAAGAAGGGCCTCTAAATGCAGAGAAACGTTGGGTATGCTGCTTCATCAATTCAGTACTTTGCAGAATGGCTTCAGAATCTATTCTTTTATTCTCCACCACATAGAGCAGGGCTGCCAGACGACGCATGATCGGGTGCTGCCATTTGAATGGTTTCTTGAGACTCAGGGTGTTAGAAACGAATAATTCGGCTTTTTCCAGCAGTTGTGGTTGCATGTGCAACCCTCCTAATGATTAGTAATATTTATTTCAACATAAGGAATATTAAATGAATCAGTGCAATGCATCCTATTGGATAGATTAATGATCTGGAGAACCTATTTTTAAATTCATTCTGAGGATGTTTTTCGAAAAAGAAGTGTAACACGGTATGTATGATAAAAAATACATCTAGTACCCAGAATGTTATGGTCTGATAGGAACTGAAAAGAAGTGAGAAGATGATCGTATACAATGGAAGATGAATCCATGTGAAATATGTATATGCTTTTTCTGCTTCCATATCTTTTAATACGATAAACAATTTCCATTCGGACCGTCGGATCGCATCCATCTCATGCAGTAGAAACAGGGAAAGGTTAAACAGAAATAAGATCAATAACAAGCTTGGCATCTTTATCCTCCTATTTTAATTTTCATGGATCGGTTGGTAAAGGGCATAAAAATCATACGTGACTTCCACTGTAAAAGTTCCGGTAACATGAATAAAAGTGCTACTCGTATCACAAAGAAATGATTGAAGATTTGAGCAAATTTTGACATATGTACCTGTGAGTACTTACTTCCTCATAATCCATATTGTATTTCTGCTTTACATCTCGTACAATTTGATGAAGTAATTCTGCATTGCGTTAATGCAAGCGGATTGAAGTGAAATGACAATTGGAAGCTGTATTTTAGAAAAGGGGAGAATCACTTGGAATCAAAAGAACTATCGAGAGGGCTGAAACCTCGCCATGTTGAGCTGATTGCGCTCGGCGGTACGATTGGCGTCGGGTTGTTCATGGGATCGGCAAGCACGATCAAATGGGCAGGGCCATCTGTGCTACTGGCTTATTTACTGGCCGGAATAATCATCTTTTTTGTCATGCGCATTATGGGGGAGATGTTGATTCAGGAGCCGGTGACCGGTTCGTTTGCAACATTTGCTCACAAATATATCAGCCCGCTTGCCGGGTTCCTCACGGCCTGGAGTTACTGGTTCCTGTGGGTTACGGTGGGTATGGCCGAAGTTACGGCAATCGGGATTTATGTGGGGTATTGGTTCCCGGATATTCCACAGTGGATTCCTGCGCTCATCGGGGTATTCATTATCGCGGCTGCCAATCTAGCAGCAGTTAAGTTCTATGGCGAATTCGAGTTCTGGTTTGCGATGATCAAGGTAACCGCAATTGTGGCTATGATTGTTATCGGAACAGGTCTTATTTTCTTCGGATGGGGTAATGGTGGACAACCGATCGGTTTGTCTAATCTGATTAGTCATGGAGGCTTCTTCCCCGGAGGCATTAAAGGATTTCTCTTTGCGCTGTGTATCGTAACAGCTGCCTATCAGGGCGTTGAGATGGTCGGAATTACGGCCGGAGAAGCAGAAAATCCGAAACATACACTGCGCAAAGCGATCAAAAATATTGTGTGGCGTATTCTCATTTTCTACGTAGGTGCGATATTTGTGATCGTTACGTTGTATCCGTGGAACGAGGTAGGGGAAACCGGAAGTCCATTTGTACTTACCTTTGCCAAAGTCGGCATTGTTGCGGCGGCGGGCATTATTAACTTCGTGGTGCTGACAGCAGCGATGTCGGGATGTAACAGCGGGATCTACAGCGCAGGCCGGATGTTATATACGCTCGCAGAGAACGGACAAGCACCTGCCTTTTTCAAAAAGCTTTCCAAAGGCGGGGTTCCCCGTAACAGTATCGTAGTAACGATCTCTTTGCTTCTTATTGGGGTCGTACTCAACTATCTGATGCCGGATTCGAAGCTGTTCCTGTACATCTACAGTGCAAGTGTATTGCCGGGAATGGTGCCTTGGTTTGCACTGGCGTTCAGTCAGTTCAAATTCAGAAAGCGCTGGGGAAAGGAACTTGCGGAGCATAACTTCAAGTCCAAATGGTTCCCGATCAGCAATTACATCATTATTGTGTATCTGATTCTAGTCATTATCGGTATGGCCTTTAATCCGGATACACGTCTTCCGCTGATTGTGGGTGCGACGTTTATGGCGATTGTAGTGGTTGGTTATTATGTATTTGGCATCGGCGGCCGTCAGACCAAAGCTAACGATCCCAAATAAACAATAATTACATCTGTAGTTAATCCGTTTAAACAATAATAAAGCTGGCTGTATAGCAGCAATGATGATGCACTTCTTGAACATATCCGGTGACTCGCAAAGAGTCCGTATGTTGAAGGAGTGCTTTTTTCAGTTTAAATACCGGGCAACTCGGTTACAAAGGAAAGAGTGAACCTTTACACAGATGAAATTCACAACACATACATTTGAACCGAGGAGGAACCAAACATGGCTACGCAAGATCAGCATTCGATTCAAGATCCAACGACACAATATCCGAAGGCAACTCCAGAGTGGAAACAACAGCAGGATGAGCCGGGATTGCAGCGTGAGATGACTCCTGTTCCGGATTGCGGTGAAAAAACGTATAAAGGCAGCGGCCGTCTTACAGGGCGTAAAGCGGTTGTTACCGGTGCGGATAGCGGGATTGGCCGGGCGGCGGCAATTGCTTATGCACGTGAAGGAGCGGATGTTGTACTCTCCTATCTGCCTGAAGAGGAAGCGGACGCCAAGGAAGTCGTGCAATTGATTGAGGAAGCTGGCCGAAGAGCTATTGCCATCCCGGGCGACCTGAAGGATGAGAAGTACTGTGAACAACTGATTGAAACGGCAGTCAAAGAACTCGGTGGCATTGATATTCTGGCTAATGTGGCGGGAAAACAGCAGTTCGTTGAGCAGATCGAAGATCTAACGACAGAACAATTCGATGCTACGTTCAAAACAAATGTGTATTCCATGTTTTGGCTTAACAAAGCAGCGGTCAAACATATGAAGGCAGGCGGCTCAATCATCAACACGTCATCCATTCAGGCGTATAAGCCATCACCGATTCTACTGGATTATGCAACAACAAAAGCATCCATTAATACCTTTAGTAAAGCTCTCGCCCAGCAAGTCGGCAGCAAAGGAATTCGTGTGAATGTTGTCGCGCCAGGGCCAGTGTGGACACCATTACAGATTGTTGGTGGGCAGCCTGTAGAGAAACTGGCTGAATTCGGCAACAATACACCGCTCGGCCGGGCAGGACAGCCTGTCGAGATGGCTCCGGCGTACGTATTTCTGGCCAGTCAGGAGTCAAGCTATGTGAGCGGAGAGACCTTGAATGCCAATGGTGGTACGGTTAGTCCATAAGCCTTCATTCACGGGATTATGGATGGGGGTTGGCTGTTGGCAGCCTCATCAACTTTTCTACGGGTTACGTTATCTTGTTATTGTCAAGAAAAAGGGACAAAGCAGTCATTCCGCTGCTTTGTCCCTTATGCATGTCCTGAGCGAGGTATGCTCCAGACATTATGCTATTCATGAAGCAATGAATGCGTGTTTAGTTCTGTTCTGACTTGGTTTCCAGTATGACATAGCTACCTAGTGTGGCAAGCTGTGCATTATCCAGTAGGGCTTCATTTACAGCAGTCAATGCTTCACCTGCTGCTGTCATCAGTTCGTCAGAGTCAACCGGTTTGGCAAAACGAAGAATGACAGATGTCTCTCCATTTTTCAGATGTGCCTCGGCCTTGCTCTTATAATCGTTAATTGAATCGACTTCAAGTTTGTTCTGTACATAATAATCATTGGCGTCACTTTCGCCTTTGAACAATCCAAGTTCAGAATCCAGCCAGTAGTCTTTGTCCGCGATCGTTTTCTGACTTGCAGCTGTCTCATCATTGGCGTTGTACAAGAAATATGGAATTCCGGAGTTGGTCAAATTATTGGTTGCATCCACGTTTAACCACTCGTCTCCGATTTTCACCTTGTTCCATGCATGAGGTACGCCGCTAGAGGCTCCCGTAACCACGATACTCTCCAAGCCGGACAGATCCGAAAGTAACTTGTATACAGAAGCATAACTTGCGCATACGCCCACACCTTTAACTAGAATACCATAGGTGGTAAAGGAGTCGTTAAATTGTGAATCGACGTGTTTAAAGTTGTTTTGCTCTGCATTTTCGAGTGCAGCATCGTCATATTTCGCATTGTCGTTCAAATAATCGTAGATGGCTTTGCGTTTCTCGTCCTCGCTCATGCCTTGTTTAATAATAGAGGCAACAACCTCTTTGGCTTTGGCAATAATTTCGTTTTGTTTACTCTGAATGCCTGCAGCCGTCTCTTTGTAATGGATCGAAAGGGTTAGTGTGCCGTAGTTATATTCGAAGCCTTCTACCCCAAGAATCAGTGGATTCTGGTACATGACTTTCAAGACAACATCCGAGAGTGTTGTGAAATTTTGTGCTTCAGGAAAAGCCTTCAGCGAGATGCTGTCCTGAGCGGCAATCATATTTTTAGCCAATACTTCTTCCAGCGCAGAATCTGCGTTAATGAATTCATCACCAGTAGCTGGCTCGGGCACGATCTCCTCATTGCCTTGTTCCACATTTTGCTCGGTATTAGACTTCTGCTCATCTATAAGGTTTTGCAGAGAGTCTGTATCTGCTTCTGCACCTGCATCTGTATCTGATTCAGGAGCAGATGTCTCTTTCGAGGGATCGCTCGCAGATTCACTTGCCGTTTGATCGGTAGCTTCGCCGCTGGTAGTATCATTGTTCTCTGATGCAGAGGCTGAGTCCGATTTTTCTTCTACCACTGGTGGTGTATCATTGTTGTTAATAATGGTCGGTACATCCGGTGCAGGTACATAAGGTGTATTGTTTTTAGGTTCTACGAATCCGTTACTGGAATCGGCGACACGTTGCTGTGTCAATTTATCCAGATCTTCCTGAGTAACGTTCTCTACGCGGACATAACTTTTAAGTGCCGATCCCTTGACGTGAAAAGGAATTTCAGTTTCATTAAACTCTGAAATCTTTACATTAGCCGTATCGTAGACAAGCGTTTCACGGGCCAATGAGCCGTCATTGTACTCTACTGTTATTTTCTGAGGCAGTTCGTTCACGTTTTTTAGTTTGTTGAGATAGAGTTGTTCTTTCGTAGCAGATGGTAATTGGGTTGCTAGTGGGGCAGTAGCCACTCCGTTACTAAAATTAGATTCTTTGCCGTCCCCGATTGCGGTAATGTAGTATTCTCCGTTGAGTCCGAGGTTTTGATGTGATGTAATGATATCATCATAAAATCCCAGTCCACCACGTCCATCCTTCATGAAATCGTTAAAGGTCGTTTCGTTTGTTGTTGTGACAAATAAAGGAGTAGTGTCATCATAAGCACTCTCAGCCCCTGGGAGAGGAAGATTTGTATTATCAAAAATATTACCTCGATAATCTTTACGGTTGTATATCTTATACCCGGTTGCACCTTCTACCTTATCCCAGACCAGCTTGAAACGTCTGTCTTTGTCAATCTCATATCTCAGTTTAGGTACCGGAAGTTCGGACTTTACTGTGAAAGGTATAATGATGGGTTCATCAAGCAAAGTGGGATTCTCTGCATCCGGATCATAGTTCAGGCGAATATAATAGATTGGAGCACCACCCCAACTACTTTGCCCCTTGGTACGCATGGAATCGGAACTTAGAACACCCCAGCCCATTGGTTTTACGGAGACACTATTATCTTTATAATCTACCAACCACCTTACTTTACTGGCTTTGAGGCCTTTAATATCGGTATGTACTGAGATAATATCATTGGAATAATAATCAATTTTGCTTAAATCGCCTTTAAACTTAAAGGTGAATGTTTCATCCTGTGCAACATTGTACATGGGCATAATTGCTTTTTCCGAGGCTGTGCCATACTTCTCTTTCAGACTTAAAATGCTGGAGCCTTGCTTGGGTTCAGTCGATTTATTATCGGATGGGCTGCTTTCCTGATCATTACTCTGGCATCCAGCCAGCAGCAAGGTAAGTGCAAACATTATAAAAAATAGTCGTTTCATGGTACACCGCTTTCTACTTATTCTAGGTAAAACTTATTTTCAATCCTCCTACCGCTTGATCCTCCTAGTAATTTCCTAATACCTTTGCTAGTTTATGGTCATATCTACTTATTGTCAAGGTATGTAAGGGGGTTCGTAGACCTATACATAAGTAGAGTGGTACGCCATTTTTTATATAGAAACGATGATAGAATGGTTCAATCGTAGTGGATATAACTAAGGGTAGAGAATAACTTTGGAGGATGCACCTTACATGATTGCTTAAGGCAATAAGGTATATGTGCGTTGGAAACAATGGGAACGCAACACGAAACGGAATGTTATAACCAACAACTAAAAAGTAATAAGTAAAAACAGGCTTTTCTTATTATTATAAGAGAGGCCTGTTTTGTTATAGCAGCAATTAACCGCGTGATGAAGCTCTATGTATAATTTTTAACCCTGTACCAATACGAATAGGCATCGGTATACCCCAATTTTGCATAAAGTCGCCGTGCGGGTGCATTGCCCTCGACTACTTGCAGATAACTTGAAACAGCACCATGACTTTTTCCCCAATGCAGCAGGTGCAGAATCATCTGTTCCGCCAGTCCGCGATTGCGATAGGTCGGATCTGTAATGATGTCATGAAGTCCAATGAATCCACGCTCAACCACACCCAACCCACAAGCCACTATACAGCCGTCGACAGACAATGTGATGAATCCCGTCTTTGCACGGACATTGAGTAACATCTGTGTCATGGTTCCGCTGGATTCTTCGTTGGCCTCATTCAAACGGCAAAAATGACTTAACCATCTGTCCGTTAGCTGCTCTTCAATGTGCACTTCCAGATGTTCAGGAACTTTCAGATTCTGAAGTTCTCGAAGTTGGACAAGGGTTCGATCCACAACGACATAACCTTTATCCTGTAGAAGTTGATCCAACTCGTGTGGCTGAATGAACGGTGTAATTTTAAAAATGGTATTTAACTGGTTCGACGTGTAGATATTTTCACAAACCTCAATCTTTTCATGCACATCCAGAGTAGAAGCGTAAATCGGTTGAACAGAGTTGGCACGTTTCGAATATCCTTTGGCAAAACGTAGTACCCAACCGTCATACAGTGAGGTTGATAAAGGTTGCCAGTGGTTGAGAGTTAGTTCTTCGATCAGACGAAGTTTGTTTTCTGTTGCATACATGTGGCTTATCCTCCTAACATAGGATACAGACGATATAATAATCCGATTAAATAATAATACATAAAAGTGTATAAAAATTCAATGTAGATTATTCGGATGTTATCCATCTGAATGGTATAATCAACAAAGAGCTCAATTTATGGGAACGGAGTACATCAAACATGATTAACATCGAGATTCAGGGACAAATGATTACATGTCATATTGAATTAGGCAAACGAAAAAAAGCCTCCGTCACCATGGACTTGCCCTACATGGTCACGGTTAAGGCGCCGAACGGTACAAGTGAGGAAGTGATTCGGCAGCTGGTTATGCAGTATGGAGCTGAGATTATACAAAAATCTGCCCGAATGCAGCAGGTGCTGGACGGTCCCCAGGCTAAGGAATACGAGAAAGAGGGCAAGGGAGCATTCCTGCTCTTTGGCAAATCCCATGCCTTACATGATTTAATTCCGGTAGAGGGATTTACGGAAGAGGAGCTACGTGTGAATCTGAAAAAGTTCTATTTTGCCGAATGCAAACGCATGATAGGGCAACGAATTACACGTTATCAGCAGGAACTGAAGGTGAAGCCGAAGTCTATCGACATCGTAGACTCTCCCACGAAATGGGGGAGCTGCAGCTGGGACAAAAAGCTGATGTTTAATTACCGCCTTGCCATGGCACCGCCAGAAGTTATTGATTATGTCATTATCCATGAGCTGTGCCATATTCATCATATGAATCATGACCGCTCGTTCTGGCGGCGGGTAGGTAGTATTATGCCGGATTACAAGGAAAAAGAAGATTATCTCATGCGCAATGGCCGAGCCATGACGTTGTAGGTTAACCGAGTCGAACACCATGTTCCGTGTAAAATTGTACAGCGGCATCCCGATCCGTATGGTGATCCAGCCAATGCTCAGGATAATAAATGCCTGCAGCCATCGACTTGTCAGCAGGCAAGCGAAGCAGCTTATCCGCTTGAATAGCAGCACCGAGTGCTGTGAGATGGGACTGTCCCTGGGGATCAGAGACGGTTAACCTGCGCTTCACCTGTTTACCTGAGTTATCCACACCATTCAGTTCAATGACGAGATGATGAGCCCCACCATTTCCCGGGTTATAGAGCAACTTACGTCTGATGGGCGTAAACCGCTCACCACTAATCATTTTCCAGATTCCGGTTTTTACCATGCCTGCAAGTGCGTAGGTGGATAGTTTATGATCAAAGGCAATGCGGAAGCTGGAAGCATCGATGTGGCTCTGCTGCGGGAGCGTAACGTGATCGGGTGTATCCAGTCTGTAACATTGCGTTCTGTATCCTCCAGGAAAAGTGACATGAAGCGGATCAGTCATTGGATAGACCTCACGCTGAGTATTCAATTCGGTGATCTGAAAAGGAATGCTCATCCGATCCATAAAAGTAACGGAATCAGGCCCTGCTTTGTCCCGGAGCGAATATAAGGCACTGATATTCATCTCCACATGATCCAGGTTCTCTGCGAGCATCATCGCAAACAAGGAAGCTGTTCCGCCCATCCAGCCAGAAGATAAAATAACAGGGGAGCGTAGTTCTTCTTGTTTTGCCGAACGATGTGCCTGATGAAATACTTCTGTCCAGCGTGTCACGTCAATGAGCGGGATGCCTCGCCGAATGGCAGATATGAGCAATCGATCCTGCAAATCATTCACAGCATTAATAATTAGAAACAGGTTCTCCTGAACGTGGATCAGAGGGTCAGGTGCAGCAGTATCCACAATGACCGTTCGAACGCGGTCTGAAGCGAAAGGAGTGGTTTTGCCAGATGAACGACCTCCGAGTAACAGTTCCAGATCGGGATGCCTGTCATGCAAAATGCGGGCAATCTGTGCACCAACTGCGCCGTAACCGCCCGCGATAAGAATCGTCCTGCTTGTGTTTGTCATTAATGTAAGCCTCCATTAAATGTTTAAATGTTCGAACATTTAAACGTATTGTATGGTAATCTCTCCATAAAATCAAATATATTCTTTTTCTCAAAGGAAAACAGTTGTTGTTCTTCCATGAATATGAAGTACAATAGAGCCAATATTACTCGCCGCGAACCGCACTAAAACATACGTGGTGGAAGGAGTGCAAGATGGATCAAAATAGGCAGTATTCGGTGCTGGTGGATGAATATATTGATGCATTTCCAACGGATGTACAATTGAAGTTACAGATGTTAAGGCAAATCATCCGTGATGCGGCTCCGCTCGCTGAAGAAAAGATCAGTTACAAAATGCCTACATATGCGCAGCATGGGAATCTGGTTCATTTTGCCGCATACACGAAACACATCGGCTTTTATCCTGCACCCAGTGGTATACTGGCGTTCAAGGAACAACTCTCCAGATATAAAGGAGCGAAGGGATCGGTTCAGTTTCCACTGGATGAGCCGTTACCAGAGAATTTGATACGCGAGATTGTTGAATTCAGAGTGAAGGAGAATGTGGGGAAGAGTCAGAGATGAATAAAGGTCTAATTGTACTTGATGTCCAGCGAGGACTTACCATTCAACGAGATGTATCGGCAACCGTATCAAAGATCGAATCGGTCATGGCGACTTTTGAGAAGATGAATTGGCCCATGGTTTTTACTAAACATATTGATGAGCAGCATGAAGAGTCCTCACTCTACCGCGGGAAAGCAGATCATCTGGAAATTGTTGTGGATACGAAGCAACATCTTGTTCTGGAAAAGAACAAACCGAGTGCTTTCAGTAATAGAGAATTGAAAAAATGGCTATGCGATCAGCAGGTTGAGCATGTATTCATTGTTGGCTTTAACATGGAGTATTGTTGCCTTTTTACAGCGATCACTGCTGAACATGAGGGTTTTAAAGTGACACTGATTGAAGATGCGGCCGGTACGGTGAATACAGAAGAGACGTATGACATGAAGGGGCTGGATATACCCGATTTTATCGGTTCGATTCTCAATTGGTCAGGATGCATAGAAGTTTTATATACAGATGAATTTAGTGAAGTGTACTGCCAGGGTGCTGAAAAGTAGAACGTGCTTATAATATGGACGCCACTTCGTTTCTGGCTAAACCAATGTATAAAAAATCCGGATGATGATTCATCCGGATTTTTTTGATGCCTGCTCTTTCCCCAACTGTTTCTACTCAAAGTAATAGGTAACATCGGAGTTGCTGGCCGCAGGAATCAGATACATAAAATAGGGGCTCACCTGCAGGTAGATGTTCAGGTCGGACACGCCGAGATTGCGAACCGTTAGATTGAAACGGCCATTGGCATCGACGGTGACGGTCTCGGTACGAATATGTTTTTCTTCTGGTGACGGGCCATGAATCTGAAAGGAGAACGTTTGACCCACATATGCTGTAAGTGTTCCTCGTACGTTCAAGGTGCGATCTTCTGTATATTCGAATTGCACATGACGATCATCAAGAACGACCTCATTACCGGTATCCGGTTCCTGAGGCTGTGTTCCGGGATCTTGGGGCTGCGTTCCAGGATTCTGTGGATCGGTCACGGGTTCCTCTGCGGAGGGGCTAATCGTGAAAAATTGAGTTTTATAAACGATGTCCGCGTTGGAACCATCTTTTTTCTTCAATCCGGTAATTCGAACGTTAAATGTATCTCCATCTTTCAGAGAATTTAAGTTATCCGGGCGGAAAATGACGGCATAGTTATACCCGTAACCATCGGTATTGACGTTGAAAAAGGTCTTTGAAGGGTCACTGCTGGCAGAGGTCTTGGTACCGAAGTTCCATGTTTTCTGATCAGAGATCCGTGTAAGTTCTACCTGAACGTCCGAATTTGACGGTTTGGCAAAAACATCCGGATTCAACTGTGCAGACCAAGCCTGCGACACGTTGAAGGCTTCGATCGGGAATGCGCCTTGATTGGGAAAAAGGCTGTAGTTATATGGTGTAACTTGAGTTCTGCTTTGGTCAAAAACCTGCATGCTGCTATAAAAACGAGTTCGCTCTTCCTCTTGATGGGCAGCTAGTCCTAAAGGTTGGCAGCATTCAAACCCTGATCCAGATATCTCTCATTGAGCAAGCCAGCAGAATAAGGGAAAACGGTGGAAGGTGTTTCGGTAAACATAGGGAGCGTTTGATCAACCCTCATCCATTGATTCCGCTTTTGGTCGATTTCTTGCTGACTACGCTCGGGAAGCAAGCTATCGATCTGTTCTGCATGAGCAGTTTGCGTTCCGCCCAGAAGCAATAACAGGCCAGCGAGTGGCAGTGCAAGCAATGAGCTGATTTTCATTTTTGTACCTATCATATTATTGTAAAACTCCTCTCATCTTCGCGCACCTAAAACAAATGCAAATGTAACTTTATGTATATGTATCGTCTGTTTCGGTGATTTTGCTTAAGGTGAAATTTAGAACGGCACGAAAAAAAGGACATAGGCTACCCTTGGATACAGGATAACGTATGTTCCTCTTTTATAACTTTCATATCGAATTGGTTCAGTCCAGATTCAGATCGAAATCCGGTTGGCACATATAATCAATGGGATACAGATCATCTCTTGCTGATATCAATGCGCGGAAGTGAAGGGAAGGAGGGCCTTTCAGTTCAATATCACTACCTTCACGAAAACGAACAAGCTCAGCGACAACGAAGACATCCCCTGCATTCGTACATCGGAAAATAACATTGTTTGGGTTAATGACTTCTTCCATATAACTGTAAGTCATCACGTGAAAGGACTGTCCGCGCCAGTTCGTCTGAATGACACGATATGACTGCGTTCGGATCAAGTCCAAGTAACGCTCTAACTGGAAGGTATGCTCCCACTGTGTGATATAACCTTTTTTATCTACATCGATGGTAAACTCCACGTCATAGCTCTCGTGAAACTCTTCCTTATATGTACCCTTCATCATCTTCATTACATCAAAGTGTGATCCGAAGTCGGGATCAGTGATATAAGGGATCGCAATGAGTTCCGGATCAACATGCTCTGTAATTTGACTTCTCGGGTTGCTCTCCGTTGGTCTCAGATCAATAGAACCGATCATACTTCCGGGAAAACCGGGGCTGCAGCTTATTCGCATAGTCATCTCCTTTGAGGTGTATTCCTTTATTAAGACGGTGATCTAAGAGGAAAGTTTCACCAATATGATCTAGTTTATAGCTTTATCTCTAATTCCAACTCTCTTAAAAGCTCTGAGGCTCCTGGTTTCATAAGTCTTATTCCGATTTATTTGTGCAGCTCTCTAGAATCATGCTACTCTCTAAATAGAGAAACGTTGGGGTCAGAATGAATATTTAACGACGTATAACATGGATTAGGGGGGGGCTTGTGATGTTATCCACAAAAGTCATTGAACATTGCCGTGTGAAAGGCTGGTGGCATGAAGATGTACCGGCTGAATACGAGGAAGCACTGCGTAAGCTGGATGTCGACTTGAACTCGGATTTTGCACAATTCTACCTAAATGCAGAGGATGGGCCGACGTTTTATAGCAGGCATCAGGAGTTATATCAGATCTGTTGGGTGATCGAGAATACGGTATATCTGCAGGATATGCACATTTCTCAACTTACACTTGGATTGCCTGAGGCTTACATTCCGCTGGACAGCTTTGAAGGGGAAGGTGGTTTTTTCTATAATCGCCAGACAGGCGAAGTTGTGCTGGTTGAACTCGGCGAGTCGATTGAACGTTTCCTGAACGGAGAGAGCAAGCCGCAATGGGCGGATTTCAATGCCTTCCTGGAGTGGTATTTTGAATTGGCTGAAGTGACGACGCTGTAGAGGAATGCCCATCCGAGTAATAAACATCACCAAAAAGGGGACTCCATTGGCACTGAGCGCCAAGAGAGTACCCTTTTTCATGTTTTATCCTAAAGCAATTTTATTTAGAACGGGCACCTTGATTTTCCGTTTTGTTCTTCCCGTAAGGGAAAAACTCATCGACGAGGTCTTGAGGCGAGATCGACACAAAGACATGATCCAGATCGGTCTTTTTCGCAAAATCAATGATGTCTCCCGTATAATACCTTGGATCAATCAGATACACATCGGAGACAACCGTTGAGAGAAAAGAAATCATAGGCACGGCGAGTGAGTCCTTGATAAACATGACCTTGAGTCCGTTTGCCTTGTCTTTATTCGTCACATGTACGATTCCCTGATTGCCATACAGATACGTAAAGTATTTGTCGGCGGTTAGATCGTAGGTAGCGCCTTTTACATTCAAAGGATATGTCGTTAAAAGCGAATCCTCAAAGCGGCCGTTCAACGTGGCTTCCGTTTCACCCGTCTTAAAATAAAAAGAATAGTTGGTTTTGAACTTGGGATATATGAGATCAAAATCATCATCACCCGCGTAATATTTCCCGGTTTTGCGGCCTTGTGATCCGATGAAGAAATCCTTATACGGGATTACATTGTAGTTGCTTATATCTGTAAAATAATGATTCGGATCGAGTGGCTTGTTGTACATGCCATCCAGATGATGAACCAACTGACCGAAGGCCCAGAAAGCTGTTTTGATTTTCCAGTGATGATCGGTTGTGAAAAATAAATCCTTCGCCGGTATGCCGCTCTCGAGCAATCCTTCACGCAGATCCAGCGTGTCGATACCAGCCTCATTCAGATGGGTGAGGAAACCATCGGCGCTTTCGTTGTTATAATTGTAAGGAATACCTTCCGGGAATGCCGTATGTCCACGTACATATTTGTCGGGTGTCATGACATACGTAAGCTTGGTTTTTGCCCCCAATTGTGCCCCAAGCTTGGCAACCCGCTCAGAAAGTTCCTTGGTATCTGTAGGCCCTGTAGCAAAGTACGTATAGTGCAGCTTGCCCTCTGTATCTTTGACCACCTCAAAGTTATTCTCTTCGTTTTTCCCCATGAGCGACTGCAAGTATCCGTAGGCTTCGATGAAACCAAACTTCTCAAAAACATGCTCATTTATATCTGCATCCAGCTCGTTAATGATACCTTTGGCATTGGAGAAGCGGTAGTCCGCTGACGCCAGTGTTTTTTTCATTGGTCCGAAAGACTGCATGATATTCAAGATCGATAACGTAGCGAGCACAAGGATGAAGAGAAAGGCGGTCATTCTCTTTTTGGCAAAAAAGCTATGCATATGGAATCCTTCTCTCAGAAATTAAAATAAATAAACGGGTTGTACGTGCCTTTGACCAAATAGGACACACACACGAGGAACAATGCAATGATGGTCACCGGGTAGATCAGTTCCAGCGGTTTACCGAAGCGAACACCATCCACCATCCATTTGTTCATCCGTAGTGCAATGGGTGTAGAGAACAGAATGCCGAGAATGAAGAAAAGGGCGTATTCTTTCATGAACATCCAGGTTGTATCACTCCAGAAGCCGTTACCATAGAGTCCGAACATGTTGCCAAGGTAGTTGCCGGCCTGTAACAAGTCCGGTGAACGGAAAATGACCCATCCAATGACCACAACAAACATGGCATAGAAATGTCGGAGCGGAGCCAAACGTGTGCTTTTGTCCAGATTGAATATTTTCTCCAGCGCAATGAACGCAAAGTTGATTAGACCCCAGATGACAAATGTCCATTCCGCTCCGTGCCAGATGCCCGTGAGTCCCCAGACGACCAGCAGATTGCGGATCATCTTATCCTTGTTGCTGACGCGTGATCCTCCCAGCGGGAAGTAAACATATTCTTTGAACCAGGTACCGAGCGAGATGTGCCAGCGGCGCCAGAATTCGGTGATGGAGCGGGAGATATACGGATATTTGAAGTTTTCTTCAAACTTGAAACCAAACATAAGCGCAAGTCCAATCGCCATATCGGAATAACCCGAGAAGTCGAAATAAATCTGCAATGTGTAGGCAATTGCTCCCAGCCAAGCCAGGCTTGAAGCGATATCACCTGTCCCACCCATGCTGAATGCATGATCGGCAACAATCGCCATACTGTTGGATAACAGTACCTTTTTACTCAAACCGACGATGAAACGGCAGCAGCCGACCGCGAACTTGTCCCAGCTTTCTTTGCGATGGATCATCTGATCCGCAATCATGTTGTAACGCAATATAGGCCCGGCTACAAGCTGAGGGAAAAAGGAAATATAGAGGGCGACATAAAATGGATTCTTCTGCACACTGCCATGTCCGCGGTACACGTCAATGACATAGGAGATTGCATGGAAGGTGAAAAAGGAAATGCCGAGCGGCAATGCAATATGCGGAATGTTCAGGCCAAAGCCTGTACTTTCATTGACAATGCGCAGGGCAAACGCCAGGTATTTATAAACAAACAGCATGCCCAGATTGGCAGCAAGCATTACAGTAATGATGGTATAGGCGGCATTGCGCCGATCCCGGTACTTGTCCACGAGCAGTGCGAAAACATAGTTCAGTGCGATGGAGACCAGCATGACCAGCACAAAGCGGGGTTCACCCCATGCATAGAAGAACAGGCTCGCCACAAGCAGCAACATATTTTTCAGTGTCACAGAAAACCGCAATATATAATACAACCCCAGTACAAGAGGCAAGAAATAAAATAAGAAGACTACACTGGAAAAGAGCACTGCCTTTCCTCCTTGAAGATGAAATAAAGAATCTACATTTTGAACAGTCGCTTGGACCGACTATGATTCATTGAACGTTGTTGACCGGCGTGGGAGCCATGCTGTCGTCTTCTCCAGTACCAATACGGGATAACCACCGCGAGTCCAATGAGAAGAAGAACGATACGGATCATCCATTCCATCCATGGTCGTAACCATACAGCGGAAGGCTCCAGCACTTTGGGAACAAGATCAGGCGAAGGGATGAAACGCGGCGTTCCATCCGCTTCCTTCATCTGCATCGCCGTAGAACGATCAAGCTTGACGGTATAATCGAGGCTCCACTTCTGATCCACCAGAGCACGAATTATAACTGAATCGGCCTTCACGGTATCGGCTCCAAGGGTCAGCAAACCATCGGAACTGATGGATACCCCCTGCACAGGATCAGCAAGCTGGAATATGACTTCCGGAGTCTCCGAATTTTTCGGATCTGTCGTTGGCAAACCACTGACGGTATAGCTGGCAACCGATTCACCAGCCACCGGTTTTACTACTCGTTCGTCTCCGGTAATCATTGCAGAGGATAAACGGTTCTCTGTAGCGGCTTCTTTGCTAGGAAGCAGCTTGATGTTTCCAACGCGGTAATTCAGCTGTGCGTTTTCCGGTGAAGTCATCGTGATTCCCCAGCTTAGAATTTTCCCCGGTGTGGCGCGGTCAACTGTAGCTACCTTGTCTCGAATCATGAGACTGGAAAAGGGAACACGGACCTCGCCCTCAAACCCTGGCTCCAGTCTAATTAATCCATCCACCGGATGAACCAGCTGCGGTTCTTTGGTTGCCAAGGGAATGACGATAACGTTACGTTGGTCGGGCACTGTGAGTGTGGATCGATCTGCTCGTGTGATGACAACGTTCAGTGGTAGCGCCTGATCTGAATCACTGCGAACGGAGAACCTTAACTCGCTGTAGCCCGACCAGTCCCTGTTTTGCAACTCATATACATAGGCGGAGTAATATCCTTTTTGTAGACCTTGTGTCGAGGTGTTGATCTGTAAGCTGTCGTTACGGTCCAACTTGGACCGCACTTTGGCCCCATTATTCCACACCTTTATGGAACGCTCACTCCACTGTAGCTGATCCGGCTGGGCCGAAGCAGTAGCAGCGAGGTATAAGCTAGATAAACCTGTGAGAATTGCGACAAGCAGCCATTGCTGCCATTTCGTACTCATACTCTCTTTCCTCCATGTTATAAATAGGCCATCTCGTCAAGTTCATCATTCGAGATGAAGCTTTTATTCGGTGCTGGGCGTTTGGGTTTGCCTGCCTCGGTATACGCCACATTCCACTGTTTCAAAAGGGCTTCCAGTTCAGGCATTTGTCCATTTCGGACAATGTCCTGAATATTTCTGATTCGGTACAGAATGCCATGCTTGCTGCGCATCGACTTTACCCATACACAGTCCAAGGATAAGCCTTCGGCAAGCGGCAAAAGAAGCTCATAAGCCATTTCCTGCCGTGACGTATTCACAAGCAAAAATTCATAATTAAAGTCCAGCAGTGTAACAGTCCCATATTCGGGTGTGTCCAGTTCATAGTTCAGCGGAATGCGTGCCAGCTTGCGGTTGGACATGAGGCCTACCTGTCCGCGTCTTACAAAATTCAGACGGATGTCCTCAAACGTACTGATATCTTTATCCAGCTTCTGCGGAAGCGTAGGCTCGCGGTCATACACAATATGTAACAACTGACGCTGATCCTGCTCTGATATCTCGTGCACTTTAAAAGCATACTTCCACTTATTACCGATTGAAGTTACATGAGTCACCTTGGCCTTAAACTCGCTTGAATAATGATCCGTCACCAGACGTACAGCAAATTGGGCTTCGCTGGGGATATATCTCGGTGTGTCCAGTACAATGGCGATCCCGCCTTCCGAAATATCATGCGTAACCGTGGACAGAGTTTCACCTTCAGTCGTTAGTGTACAGTCCACTGCAGCCAGAACACGCTCATAGTTGCGGAACACTTTACGTCCGCTTAGGAAAAAGATCGACATCATAATGTTGTAGAAATTAATCAACAGCCAGTATAGAACAACGAGGAATCCAATGGTGCCCTGACTAAATGTCCAGTGAATGCAGTTGACGATACCGATTATAGAGAGCATAGCCAGAATCAGATGCGGAATGATCTGTTTGAGCTGGTAGCTCCGATCATTATGAGCACCGTCTTTGCGGGTCACGGCAAATTTATTCAACGTGATGCCCAGTGTTTCCAGAATGACCGCAGGCAACAGTGACGGAAACAGGATTGTTTCATATACATTCGTCCATTTGGTTGTTCGAATATTACCGGACAGCATGCGCAGACACGTATTGGTTAACAGATACATGGGCAGCCAGAAGACCAGAATCTCCAGAATAGTACACTTCACGACGAGCACACCAAACACGGCAAACAGAATAGGTGACATGATGTACAGCACCCGTTTTAACCCGGAGTACCAATAGGTAATTGAAGAGATATAATTCAGTCTTTGGGCAAAGGTAAGTCCTCGCTTGAACAGGATGTTCATTTTTCTACCGGTCTGGATACACCCGCGTGCCCAGCGTTGGCGCTGCTTGATCAGGCTTTTCAAATCACCGGGAGCGAGTCCCGAAGCAAGCACTTTATTGGTAGCAAAACAGCGATACCCTTTGCTCTGCATTTCAATGCCAGTGGCAAAATCCTCAGTAATGGAGCCGGTATAGAAACCGCCCACATCTTCGAGTGCCTGCCTCGAAAGTAGCGTATTCGTTCCGCCATAGATGACGGAATTGGATTTGTTCCGCCCGACCTGCACATCACGATAGAAGTAGTCCTGTTCATTCGGGATTCGGCCTTCCGAGTACAAATTGTATTGAAACTGATCGGGATTGTAGAAGCTTTGCGGAGTTTGAACGAAGCCAATCTTTTCTCCTGTCAGAAAATAAGGCACACAGGACGTCAGAAAATCATGCTTCGGAATCATATCGGCATCAAACGTGGCGATTAGAGGTGATGAAGAATGTTTCATGGCGTTGTTCAAGTTTCCAGCCTTGGCATGGATATGCTCGGTTCGGGTCAGGTAGTTGATCCCCATATGCGCAGCCAGCTCTCGCATTTCGGGACGATTGGAGTCGTCGCATAGATAGATATGGACTTTGGATCGATCCGGATAATCCATGTTGAGACAGCCGTTAATCGTTTTGAAAAGTAAGGATGCAGGTTCATTATACGTAGCAATAAAAACATCAACATCTGGATACAATGACTCATCAATGACGGGCAGTTCGGGATATTCAAGCCGGGTCATATTATAAAAATGCACAGCCAGTTCGAACATGCCGATAAGTTCAACAATCAGGAGGGCAAGGCCAGCAGTTACAGCGAGTGGGCCATGGCCGAAAGGGATAGTGAAAAATGTGCGCCATATAACGTAAATACAAGACATAATCACCGTTGCAGTAACCAGTATTTTCTTGCGTGTGCTTAAATGATTCAAGGTAGATACCTCTCTTTATTCATGTTTAAAGAATTAACAGGGGGTTAGCTTAGCGATATGTCCATAGTACAATAGTGTTCTGAACGAATTCTGAACATGATATTCAGGAAACGGTGCAAAAAAAAAACGAGCCCATGGGCTCGTCTTCTTCGTAGTATCTCATGTAGACAGCAAATTCAGCATGAGACTGATCCGTTTCTCCGGTTTACTTCTAATCCGATATGTTGCGAGTGTAGTATTCAATGATATCTTTACGACGAATGATTCCGAGAAAGACACGATCTATATCCACTACAGGTACAAAGTTTTGGTCTGCCGCAAGTGTCAGCATATCCTCCATCTCTGCTTCAATGTAAACACATTCGTTATAGATGCGATTACTAATTTCATTGACCTGCACTTGATCCATATTATCGAATGTCAATCCGGGCGTATTGCGCATTTTCCATAACAGATCACCTTCGGACAGAGTAGCAACATATTTTCCATCCGGATCAATTACGGGAATGGCGGTGTAGTGGTGCGATTCCAACTGCTCAATAGCATCTTTCATGGAAGCGGTAGACTCGATATAGGCCACTTCGGCTTTTGGGAGTAAAAAATAGCTGATTTCCATCATCGGGCTCCTTTTCAGCCTTTTGCATCGCAAAAAAGCTCTAGTATGTAATTCACTATTCTTATTTAAACATATTATGTGAGCTTAAGGCTATTTTTAATGACAAATTCATCAGATTTGTTACATTGTTTAATCCGCACAGGAAATTTATAGTATAGAGTAGAGGTGATGTGACGTGAAATCGAAACGTAAATTATTATATGGACTTTTGCCGATTCTATTTGCAGGTGGCATCGGAATGTATCTTTATATGCAGAATAACAAACCAGAGGAACCGAAACCCCAGACAACTGTAAATCAGTACATAGAGCATCTGCAAAAGAAAGAGTTCGACCAGATGTATTCGTTGATGTCATCTGCTTCGTTGACCGAGGCAGGCATGACCAAGGAGCAGTTTGTCGAAAAATACAATGCCATTTATTCAGGAATGCAGATTTCTAACATTAAGGCTGAACTAAAGCCTGAAAAGGTTGCTGGCGCTGACGCTCAAACCTCCGGGAACGCAAGTGCTGGCGAGACGCAGGTTGAATCAAAAACAACGACAGAAGATGATGAGACGAAGGATAAGTCAAAACAGGCTGTAAGTAATCCTGATCTGTACGAGGTCGATTATAACTTGAATCTGACTACGTTTCTGGGTGAAGTAAGCGAGACACATACGTTAAAGCTGGTTCGGCAGGAGCTTGAGGACGGGAGCAAAATCTGGCAGATTAACTGGCAGCCATCCCTGATTCTTAATGATATGGTGAAGGGCAGCAAAGTTCGCGTCAAAACGCTGTTCCCGAATCGAGGCGATATTGTAGATCGTGACGGGCTGCCACTGGCAACCCGAGGCACAATGAATGAGTGGGGCATCGTGCCTGAGAAGCTGGGAGAGAACCCGGATCAGATGATTGCTCGCATCGCAGATCATTACAAGGTGTCTGCCCAGGCGATTCAGAAAGCAATCAGTCAGACATGGGTAAAACCTGAATTTTTTGTGCCGATCGGTTCTACGGAGGAGTTTGATGTACCGGATTCTCTTCGCGGAGTTGCCCTGCAAAGCAAGGAAATTCGATATTATCCGCTTGGTGAGGCAGCAGCACATCTGATTGGATATGTACGCAAGGCTACCAAGGAAGACTTGGATAAAGATACCGAAGGGTATTACCGTGCGGAAGACTGGATCGGCAAAGCTGGAATGGAGCAGTCCATGGAAAAGCAACTGCGCGGTGAGCGTGGCGGTCTGATTGAGATTACCGATGAAGCGGGCAACACTCGCTCCGAGCTGATCCGCAAGGATGCAGTGGATGGCAAGGATGTGCAACTAACCATCAGTTCCGCACAGCAGCAAAGGTTGTATCAGACGCTCGCTGGCGGTGGTGACGCTGGGGCAATGGTGCTGATGAATCCGAAGGACGGGAACCTGCTTGCTCTGGCGAGTTCTCCTTCCTACAATCCGAATAAAATGGTTACCGGTCTGACGCAGGCCGAGTGGGATGCCTATTCGGCAAACGAAAAGCTCCCTTTTATTAACCGAGTAACGACACGATATGCTCCCGGATCAACCTTCAAAGCGATTACTGCAGCAGCTGGTCTCATGGAGAACATCACCACAGCAGACAAAACACATGATATTTCTGGTTTGCAATGGAGGAAGAACGAGAGTTGGGGTGGATACTACGTCAAACGGGTAAAGAGCTTGAGCCCTGTAAATATGGTTGATGCCCTGGTGTACTCGGACAATATTTATTTTGCGATGGAAGCAACGGAGATGGGGAGTGCCAAGTTTATCGAGGGAATTGAGAAGTTCGGGTTCGGAAAAAATTTCGGACTGGATGAGATGTATTTGAAGCCAAGTCAGTATTCAAACGAAGCGCACAGGGACCTGGCTTCCGAGGTGCTGCTGGCCGACACGTCATATGGTCAGGGGGAGATGTTGATGTCACCCATTCATCTGGCTGCTGCCTTTACGCCATTTGTGAATGAAGGCAAGCTAGTGAACCCTGTACTGATTGTTGGAAAAGAGACCCCTGATCCTGAGGTGATTATCACACCGGATGTAGCAAATACCGTCAAAGACGCGCTCAAACAGGTCGTATCGCGCCAAGGCGGGACGGCACATACACTCAGCTCTATTGCTGGCGGTCTTGCAGGCAAAACAGGAACCGCAGAATTGAAAGCGAAGAAAGGTGATCAAGGTCAGGAGAACGGATTTTTCGTTACGTTTGATACCGAATCACCGTCGTTTTTGTTGGCGGCCGTGATCGAAGAGGTGAATGGCCGCGGTGGCAGTCACTATGTGGTGGATCGTCTGAAGCCGTTTTTGCAGAAGCTACAGCTTGAGCAATAATCATAATCCAGTGATGCCTTTCGTATCAGAAGGAATGAAAAGACCAAACCCAAAAACGCGCTCTTGGCTGGAACCAAACAGGTTCACCAAGGCGCGTTTTTTATTTTATCTATTCTAATTTTATTTCATATCATTTAGATCAGATCATTTTCTGGCCGTAATCATGAACCGCGCCGAGTTGGTCCGGATACCTTGCTCGTCTCGGTTATCCTGCACAAACTGCTCGAAAATGTTCAGATCCGATGCGAACTCTCCAAAATGAGGAACGATAGGCGTATGTGTCAGCAGAAACAAGAGATCTTCCGGTGTAGCGTAATACTCGGTTACATTATATTCGCGGACTTCGGTTTGCTGGAAACCTGCCTGTTTGAGCTCCTGTTTATACTGCTCCAACAGCGTTCCAGGTTCAACGCCGAAATGTTGTCCACGTCCAAAAGCCTGCGCTACATTTACTTTATCATGCTCGCTCACTTGCTGGGTCAGGAATACGCCGTCCTCCGCGAGAACGTTGTACACTTCCGCTGCCGAGAATGCGGAATGCCTGCAGGATACGATATTGAAGAACTTATTCGGAAACTGGAGGTTGTCTGCATCCATCTGCATGAAACGCACATTGGTGCAACTTGCTGACTTTTCCAGATTTCGCTGTGCTGTCTCGATCATGCCTTGAGCCAAATCGATACCAACAAGCAGATGCGCGTATTTGGCAATGGAAAGCACCGCTTCGCCTCCACCCGTACCAATGTCCAGCAGTAGGTCGGATGGTTGTGTGCAGCGAGTAACTTCATTGTAGAAGTCCCAATCTGTTGGATCAGAGACGATCTTCATCGTACTGAAATCCCATCCATTTTGCTGCCCGACACGTTCGTAAAATGTTTTGTAATCCCATTGTTTTGTCATATTAAATTTATCCTCCAATATATGATGTGATGATCAGGACTTGTTGTCATGTGCAATCGTTCTTTTGCATCTCGAACCGGCTCAAATGGACAGAGCTACCCCTTGGTAGCTGGTACGCGTTTTGATCCAGCCCGATGACTAATTACTTCGAACGATTGGGAACAACATCCCTTTCACCTCACATGTTGGAATAGCCTTATTATACCGAATTGACAGCGCATACGCGAGATGATATTTTGGGGTGGAATCTATTCTAGGAATACGAGGTGATCGATGGTGGCTGTTCGCGCAAATCAGATTTTTGTCAACTTGCCTGTCCAGGATTTGAAGAAGTCGGTTGATTTCTTTACAAAAGTGGGATTTGAGTTCAACGCCCAGTTTACGGATGATAAGGCTACCTGTATGATTGTCGGAGACAATATCTTTGTTATGTTGCTGGTGGAGGAACGGTTCCAATCCTTTATTACGAAAAAAATAGCAAATGCGACTGATACAGCTGAATTGATCGTAGCCTTATCTGTTGAATCCCGGGAGCAAGTAGATGCGATTGTACAAGCTGCACTTGATGCAGGAGCGAAATCATATAATGAGCCTCAGGATCACGGATTCATGTATGGACGGAGCTTTCAAGACTTGGACAACCATCTATGGGAGGTTTCTTATATCAATTTAAGTGCTTTTCCTTCCAATCAGACAGAGTAGATTGTACTGGATAGAATCAATCAACTATTTCCGTATCAAACGGCTCGGATCGAAACGACTCGCTGAATATACGCCAAGGCCTTCCTGGGAACAGGAGGGCCTTTTTTATTTTTTTGTCAGGAGTATATGGTGCATTTTACCTTTTTGCTATATGATAAATGTCGATTCACCACGAGATTAGGCAACACATATTCTGGAGTGATATGAAGTAACAGCAAGACTACAACAGAATAAAGCAACAGATGACAAATCTGAATTTACATACGTTTAGTTTGGAGGGATCAGGGTGTACTGTCACATATGCGGGACAAAAAACAACTCCGGGGAAGACCACTGTCAGAAGTGTGGAACCCCGTTGAAACAACTCAGCTCCACAGAGGAGCAAATCTGGTCCGAGCCAGCAGGGCTGGAACCACGTAATGAATCTGCAACCGGAACGGTGAGCAAGCGCAAGAACAGTCCATTCCTATGGGTAATCCCACTGCTGCTTGCAGCGATTATGGGTGCGCTGTTGACGTATTATTATAATAAGGAGAATCTCATTAATGCTCATGTGAAGACGCTGCATCTTGAGGCGGAGAAGGCTGCACTGGACGGGAAATATGCTGAAGCTTTGGATTTGCTGGACAGAGCTCTTGCCCAAAGACCGAATGTAAAAGCGCTTGTTCAAGACAGGCAGATTACAGCGAAAGCAAACGATCTATGGAAACAGATGGACGAAGCCGCAAATTTGCTCAAAACAGGCAAGCTGTCCGAAGCGGATAAAGTCATTCAAACGGCAGCAAAAACATTAAACGAACGGCAAGAGCCGGTGTTTGATAAGGCAAGAGCAGCCTTGAACAATCGAAAGGTGACCCTGGCTGTTTTGAAAGTGAAAAAGGAAATTGATCAGTTAACAACTGTGGATGCACTCGCAGATAAACTCAAAACGATATCCAAGCTCAGCGGTAAGGAAGCCGAAGCTGTAAAGAAGCAGATTACCGACAAGCTGGCAGGCATTAGTTACAAGCAGGCAGAGCAGCAAGTGAAGAAACGTGATTTTACAGCAGCGCTGCAAACTGTGGACAATGGATTATCTTATGCACCAGATGACCAAAAGCTGGCCAAATACCGAGAGGAGGTCCTGCGTGAGAAGAAGGCGTTTGAGAAAGCAGAGGAAGAACGTATTCGACTTGCAGAGCAGCAGGCAGCCGAGGAGGAGCTTCGCAATCGTACAGGGGCCGTATATGTAACGGATTTGTCTGCCGAGCTGGACGAGTATGGGGACTTGCATATTAGCGGGTCGGTGTTTAATCAGGGGACACGTCCGATCTCATCCGTGGCTCTTATCGTTAGTATAAATGCCTCCAATGGCGATTACATCGGCGAGACAGATGTTTATGTGTACCCAGCTATATTGGACGTAGGTGCAGAGGGATATTTTGAAACCTCCTATTATGGGGTATATGAAGCAGCGAATGTAACGGTTACGAATGCATCATGGTATGTGGAGTAGGGGGACGATAAAATGAGCAAACGGATGTGGGGAACGATCATTTCCAGTGCTATTATCATTGGAGCTGGAGTAGGAGGCGTGTTTTGGATTCAACAGCAGACAGCAGATGAAATGACGCTAGCTCCCAAACTGGCTGTCGCCTCCACTAAACAGGATGATAAGCCCGGTGCAAAGACAACTTCAAACACAACGGAGAAGAAAACACGTAAACAGATTATTGAAGATAGTCAGAAAAAAGTCGTTACGATTGAAAGTGGCGATGGTCTGGGCTCCGGCTTCTTATATAATAACAAGGGTGATGTCATTACCAATGCGCATGTCGTGGAAGGTTCCAAAGAGGTGACGATTCGCACCTTGGATCATCAGGAATATCAGGGTACGGTTATTGGTTTTGGCGAAGAGACGGATGTGGCTGTTGTCAGAGTCCCGGATCTTGTGAAAATGGAACCTCTGCCCATCGCATCTGCTAAAGCGGAGGTTGGCGATGAAATACTTGCACTCGGCAGTCCGCTCGGTTTTGAAAATACGGTGACTACCGGTATTATCAGCGGACTTGACCGTAGCTTTGAAATACCGCCTTATATATACACGAACTTGTATCAAATCTCCGCACCGATTACCAACGGGAACAGCGGGGGCCCGCTGATTGATGCCGAGACAGGAGAGGTTCTTGGTATTAATTCAACTGTTGTGAAACAGGAAGGAGGAATCGGTTTCAGCATCCCCATCACGAGTGTATTAAAGCAGGTACAGCAATGGTCGGAACGTTCCCCTGATGCCAAAGCGGTGCAAACGGTTAGGGATTCATCCTCGCAGACTTCTTCAACTGCTTTATCTGAAGCTGAAGCGTTAGTGGCTGGGTTTTACGACTACCTGAGCATGAGTGATTATGTGTCTGCTTATGCCTTGCTCGGAAGTGATTGGCAGAGCGGCACGAGTTATGCCAAGTTCCGTGAAGGCTACACGAATACCAGTTACGTAAGTCTGGAAAAAGTTTCGTCTACGAGCACGAGTAAGGAAGAGATGGAAGTAAGCGGTGTGATTGCTGCTGAAGAACGTAAGGATGGAGAATATGTAACAACCCGGTATAATGTGACCTACCAAGTCGGATACGAAAATGGTCAACTGAAAATATTGCATGGGCAAGGTAAGAAGATAAAATAGCATGATCCGTTGAAGGTCAATAGCATACAATAGGTGTCTGATTTAAACAGCTCAAAGCAATGAATTAACCTTATGCGATTGATGTTATATCATCAGGGAGGATTCGCCAAATAGCGGGTCCTCCTTTTTATATTGCGGGATAGCTATATATTTGATAGAATACAGAACGAATGTTCAGTATATAAGAATGGAGTGAAGGTTGTGAGTTTGAATAAAAAGCAGCTCCAGTCCGAGCAGACCAAGAAAAAACTTGCCGATGCATCCAAAGCCCTTTTTGTACAAAAAGGATTTAAAGCAACTTCTATAGAGGATATCGTCGCGGCGACAGGAAGCAGTAAGGGGAATATATATTATCATTTTAAAAGCAAAGAAGGGCTCTTTCTCTATCTTATTGATGAATGGGATCGGGAGTGGGAAGCAAGCTGGAAGTCCAAAGTGCATCTGTATCACACTTCCACCGAGAAAATCCATGGCCTGGCGGAACAGCTTATTATGGATGATATCAATCATCCTTTAACGAAAGCAGCCGATGAGTTCTTCACTGGGACGCAAAAAGAGAATGATATTGAAGAACGAATCGCAGTATTGTTTGAACGGCACATCCAATTCAATAAACAGCTGATTCAAGAAGGAATAGATAGCGGAGAATTCAACGAGCAAAATGTGGATCATCTTGCGCTCATTCTGGAAAGTACCATTATTGGGCTTAGCCAAATGTCACGAAAACTTGAGCCTGACGAGGCTCTCGCATTGTACCGTCAAGCAGCCGGTGTATTTCTGCACGGGATTGCCAAAGATAAACAGCATAATTAGACAACGATGGAGGATGGAATCATGGCTTTACTGACACGTAACAGGGGCGCATTGCTGCTGTTAATGTTGAATATTTTTCTCGTATTTATGGGAATAGGTTTGGTTGTGCCGATTATGCCTGCTTATATGAACTTACTTCATATAACTGGCTTCACAATGGGACTTCTGTTCGCGGCGTTTTCATTCACACAGTTTCTGTTCTCTCCAGTAGCGGGCAGGTGGTCAGACCAGTGGGGACGCAAAAAGATTATCGTATTCGGGATGTTGATCTTTGCGGTATCTGAATTTATGTTTGGTGCGGTAAATGCACCCTATCTGCTCTTCGCAGCCCGGATGCTGGGTGGTATTGGCGCAGCATTGATCTTTCCGGCAGTTATGGCCTATACGGCTGATATCACAACGGAAGAAGAGCGCGGTAAAGGCATGGGGCTTATTAATGCAGCTATCACAACAGGTTTTATCATCGGGCCAGGAATCGGCGGTTACATTGCCGAGTTTGGTATACGGGTTCCTTTTTATGCCGCAGGGGTTGCGGGTTTGCTGGCTGCAATCCTTACGCTAATTATCTTGCCTGAATCCGAGCGGAGCGCGAGTGAGCAGACTTCACCTGAAACTAGTGGGGCGAAAGTAAAAGCACCAGGTATGGTAGCCCAACTTATCAACTCTTACCGGGAACCTTACTTTTTCAGTCTAATCATCGTATTTGTCATGGCTTTTGGTTTGGCTAACTACGAGACGGTATTCTCACTGTTTGTGGATCACAAGTTTGGTTTCACGACCAAAGATATCGCGTTTATTATTACATTTGGTTCCATTGCTGGAGCAGTTGTGCAAGTATCCCTGATTGGCTGGTTGCTGAACACATTTGGGGAAAAGAAGGTTATCACGGTATGTTTGCTGTTTGTATCCGTATTTGTATTACTAACCTTGTTCGTTCACACGTACTGGTTGATCGTTGTTGTAACATTTATCGTCTTCTTGGGTATGGATATTTTGCGCCCGGCGATCAGTACACAGATGTCCAAGTTGGCTGAGGAGCAGCAGGGGTTCGTCGCTGGATTGAACTCCGCATACACCAGTCTGGGCAACATCGCTGGGCCGATCGTAGCGGGAGCACTGTTTGACGTGAACATTAACTATCCTTATGTTTCAGCTGCAGCCGTTCTGGCTATCTGTTTCCTGTTATCGTTACGTGTACTGAGAAGTGTTAAGTCAGTAGAGGAGCCTAAGGTTCAGGTGTAATTTTGCTACATTTAAACGTGAACACTTCAATTTTGGTATAATAAGAATTGCTGGAAGTGAATCACCTAGGCTAGGTTACAATGGATAGTTACCAAAGAAGATCATTTTAGGCATAGACAGGATTATTGGAGTGATAAGATGAGCAAAGCAAAAGGCAAGGGTGGCACAGGCCGCGGAACGGGTAAAAAGGGATGGAATCGCTGGCAAGCCGCTGCTAACCGGGCGAAAAGTGCCCCGAAACCTTATAAAAGTAAAGGTACGAAGAAGAAGGACGATACCGAAACTTCAAGTGGCAAGCCCGAGTAAGTGGAGCTTGACGATGCCAGAGGAGAGAGTTGCCTGACTATCAGGTGGCTCTCTTCTTGTTCTATAATAATATAGAGCACCAACGGGTTAAGGGGTCATGCAAAATAACAAGTCCGCCCAATCAACAGTTGTAACGGTTACAGCCTAAACATAATAAAAAAGATCTGATGTGCAGCAACGGTCCTGAAGATACGATATATCGTATCTTCAGGACCGTTGTTTTTGTTATTGAACCTGATTATCAGAAGTAGTGTTTTAACGGTTACGAAGCCAAAATTCGTTTCAAAAAGTACAGTTATTACTTCATACGTGCCTGTTATGACATGAAAGTTTAAGTGATGAGATTGAGTGCTACACTAAGTTTACATAAAAGGCACAACAAATCTAGGAGGTAACTAATATGCAAACGGTATTTACTGGAGAGAATATTCAATTCAGTTATAACAAAAAGAAACCCGTACTAAAACAATTATCTTTATCGGTTGGAGACCGTCAGATTTACGGATTACTAGGTCCCAATGGGGCAGGTAAATCAACTTTAACCAGAGTTATGTTAGGGTTGGATAAACCTCAAAACGGAAAAATTCAGTGGTTTAACGAACATCTGAATGCAAGCACAAACAAACGAGTGGGTTATGTACCTCAGGATTTGGCATTGATCTATGATCTATCTGCTTATGAGAATGTATTGTTTTTCGGTAAACTGTACGGATTGAAGGGGGAACGGCTGAAGAAGCAGGTTCGTTTTGCCCTCGAGTTTGTTGGACTGTGGGAAGAACGTAAACAAAAACCTAAAAAATTCTCGGGTGGCATGAAAAGAAGACTCAATATTGCTTGTGGTATTGTCCACAACCCGGATGTCATTATACTGGATGAGCCAACAGTGGGGGTTGATCCACAATCCCGTAATCGAATTTTGGATGCCATTATAGAGTTGAATCAACTTGGAACAACCGTTATCTATATTTCTCACTACATGGAGGAAGTTGAACGAATTTGCTCTCATGTCGGAATTATCGATGATGGACAATTGCTCTGCCAAGGTAAGCTCAATGATGTAATTCAGGAACATACAGACCAGGCTATCATCCGTTTGGAGCTACAGCGTAAAAGTACTGCTTACAGCAAACAGCTTGAGGATTATGTTGTATTACTGGCAGAAGGCAACAATGTTGAGTTGGGAGTTCCCAAAAATGACGTGAATGCGATAAGTCAGATCAAAGAGTCTTTTGGCGAAGATGTGAAAAACTTTCAATATATTACCCCTAATTTGGAACAAGTGTTCTTCAAATTAACAAGAAAGAATCTGAGGGATTAGAACGATGTGGACGATATTTGCAACAAGTATGAAGCGTAAGCTTCAGAACCCTGTCGTATTTGTAAATTACATCCTGTTACCGCTTCTTTTGATTCTTATTCTGGGTAATGCATTGTCTGGTGTATTTCAGACAGGGGATAAGGAGACGAAGTCTTCCGTCATATCTCAGATTTCAACAGTTGTGGTCAATGAAGATAGTGGGGATGTAGGGAAAAATATTGTTTCATTCCTTAGTAGTGAAGACAATAAAGAGATGTTTAATGTCAAGGTAGGCTCTAGCAGCACACAAGCGCTTAAGATGTTGGAGTCTGGAGAGGTAGAACAGTATATATATCTGCCTAAAGATCTAACAAGTGAGTATGAGAACAATAAGAACGGTAACATCACGGTATATGGTAAGGATAATAATATTGAGAAAGTTAATATTACAGACTTAGCCCTATCAGCCTATGGTGATGGCTATTTGGCGATGGAAGTTGCGAGTGCCAACAATCCAAATATCGTTTATTCACATGAGTATAGTAACATGTTGGCTGCTCCGGGAACTGCAACAGAGGCTTCCACGGAGAGTGGTTCCAATATTTCAGCGATGAGCTATTATGGCGTGACTATGTTAGTTCTGATTCTTGTATATGGTTTGGCTAATACCATGAATTTTGTACAGGAAGAGTACAGTGAAGCGCTGGGAGATCGTTACCTTGTTAGTCCGATTTCCAAAACAGCATTAATTATGGGACAGTTTCTAACAGGGTGTACCATATCTATTCTTCAAGGCGCAGTCATTGTATTCTGTGCAAAGCTCTTTTTTAACGTCAGCTATGGAGACAACATGATGTTTGTATTCTTCATCATTATCGCAGGTTCAATTTTCTTTAACGCTCTAGGTTTGCTCTTGGGGGTTATTGGACGCCGAATCAAACAAGTGGATGGTGTAGTGACATTGTTGATTCCGGTTATGACATTTGTGGGTGGCGGATTCGTTAAACTTGATATGGGTGAGCTCAGTTCCATAAGCATCAATGAAGTGTTCCAACGTCCAATGTTCGATTATATTGGGCAAGGCGTAATTGATTTGATGCCTGTATTTACCGCCCTTATTGCTGCAATGGGGTTTGTTCTAATTGCAGTATACTCCCTAACAAGAAAGGAGGCACGATAAGATGCGGGTATTCGAACTGTATTTAAGACGTATTTTCAAGCGAAAGCTTACCTTTATCCTAATCTTGTTGTTGCCAGTTGTATTTACGTATTCTGTAGTAGCACAATATGAGGAAGCAACCAAGGTCACTCTTACGATGTATGTAGAAGATTCAGCTGTGAATTCTTATGTCACTGATATGCTGAAGAAGCAGAATGTCACCATTACTCAAGCAGCTTCGGCAGATGATGCTATTCATCATAGTACCAGTCTGGGGATCGTGTTTACTTCAAGTATTCAGGACATATTTGATGATCCGGATCTGCTCAAGGTGAATAGTTACGTGAAAGAACAGAATTTCAATTCAAACTCGTTGGAGATTAAACTGAATAGTGTATTTTCCGTTTTGAAAACACTGGCCAAAAATGCCACCAGTGAAGAATCATTAACCGCAGGTATGAAAGAAGCTGCAGCAACCAAAGCTCCAATACAAGTGGAGCAGAAAATTCTTGGAAACCCCAATGCGGTAGTATTAACGAGTTCATTTAATATGATTGTGTTTATCATTATGTTCCTTACAATGACCAATACACTGTTATTCCTTGGTGATAAGGTGCATACCACAACCCAGCGTTTATTACTTGCAGCGAGCAGTAAATTGAGCTACTACGTGCAGACTGTAAGTGTGTTTGCAGTCATCGGAGTAGGACAATTCATACTTATGATTGCTCTTATGACCGGAGTTTTCCAAATTGACCTGTCTTTATCGTTCGGAGAACTTCTATTGCTCGTGTTGGCGTATGGACTACTAAACATGATTGCGGCAGGTATTGGGTTACTGCTTGTGAGTCGTACAACTAAAATGTCTGCTGGGCGGTTGCTTATTACTGTAGTATCACTTCCTCTAGCGATGTTAGGCGGAACACTCTGGCCAAGTTCGATTATGCCTGAAGGTATGCAAAAGATTGCAAGTGTACTGCCTACCCATTGGATCACAGAGTTGAACAATGAGATGTTCAGTGGGTTTACAGGTAACAGCAGCATGATTACAGTGCATATTATCAGTTTGTTCGTCTGTGCTGCGATTATTTTTGTACTACTGACAAGAGTGAGAACGGAAGATATTTAAGCTCTTCCAGCGTATAAAATATAGCAAACCTCGCATATACGAACGAATTGTTGTTGACTAATAAGTAAGTAGTTAAATATTACCTAATTTATCCTAATAGTCTATCTTACTTTGTTCCCAGCTATGTACTGGTGGAACAGTAAGATAGACTATTTTGTTGATATATTTTACATTGTTTCATATAATCATGACTACATCCTCTTGTTAATTTTTGTTAATGATTACTTAGAAATTCATTAGAGGCAAGACTCGCTGAGTCTTTATCACATAGAGAGAAGGCTTATTGATAATGTTGCTGCTTGTTGCTTGTATGATTCAAATGGTAACCTTTAGTTTGTCTATTCCTATCATGTTGAAGAATCAATTTAGTCCGAAGTATGTTGCTTTTCTGGCCATTGTTTCAAGCATTCTAGGATATTTCTTTTTTTTAGTTATGGGATCAGCAGCTAGTTTTATAGTTTTATTGTTTCTAATGTTAAGCGTGTATTACCAATTGAGAAAGTTTATTCTTAGCATTCTAATTCCTACGATTACGCTTATTTTTATGGTCATAAGCGATTACATATGTGGTGTAATAAATATCAGGATTATCGGTGGTTCTAATGCATCTATTCAAAATAATGGTTTTCATATGTTACTTTCTGTGACGGGAACTATGGTTTTAACATTTCTAATGAGTGCAATAGTTAGGGGACTTTTTACAAAGTTAAATAGCCTTGATATCTTTTTGAAAAAATATGGTTTATATCTATCGATTTTATCCATTTTTACTGTTGTGATTTTTTACATCAATATATGGATCGGGCAGCGACAAGGTTTCTCAGATGAGAATATTCAAGCCAATGCTATACTTTTTATATTCTATTTTATTTTGTTAATTGGTGTTTTTGTTGCACTAACTCGAACAGTAATGAAAGAGTCGGCACTTCAGAATCGTCAAGAACAGTATGAACAGCTGAAAGATTACACGGAAAATCTGGAACAATTATATACAGATATGCAGAAATTTCGACACGATTATATTAATATTCTTCTGAGTATGTCTGAATTTATTCGAAAGAAAGATATGGAACAGTTACAAATTTACTTTGAAAAAAAGATTATGCCAATCAGCCAAGGGATGCAGTCTAATACATACAAGTTAGGTCCGTTACATAATCTGAAAGTGCAAGAATTAAAAGGTGTCATATCTGCAAAGATGATTAAAGCACAAGAGTTGGACATTGATACAGTAATTGAGGTTGTTGAGCCTATTGAACGAATCAATCTGGATTCCGTGCAATTATGCCGATGTGTAGGGATTTTGTTAGATAATGCTATTGAAGAAGCTATTCATTGTGATGAACCGATTGTGAATTTAGCACTGATTCGTAACGAAAGAGGCATATTAATTGTGGTCATGAACAGTTGCAGAGAGGAAACACCTGAATTATATAAACTTTTTGAAAAGGGATTCTCAACCAAAGGCAACAATCGTGGACTTGGTCTTAGCAACTTAAAAGAGATAGTTTCACAGTGCAAGGGTGTTGCTTTGGATACTGAGCGCAAAGAAAAGACATTCATTCAAATATTAGAAGTGCTCGAGCCCTAGGTCAACAGTGATGGCAATAGATCTGCCAGTAGTGTGATATTAGAATAACTCGGTTTAAGTGGGGGGAAGGCATGTTGGAGATTTTTATTTGTGAAGATGATGAAGAACAACGCAAACGTTTAACCAAATATGTAACGGACTATATTATGATAGAGAATTTAGATATGAAGGTCGTTATCTCTACAGCACATTCTAATGATATTATTGAATATCTCCAGCAAAATAATACTACAGGTCTATATTTTTTGGATGTGGACATTCAGGAAGAAAAGAGTGGAATTGCGCTCGGAGCGGAAATTCGTCAATATGATACTCAGGGAGCAATAGTATTTGTGACGACACATTCAGAGCTGACTTATCTAACATTCACTTATAAAGTCGAAGCAATGGATTATATTATAAAAGATAATTTCACTGATATACAAAAAAGGGTTATCGAATGTATTAATACGGCAAATCAGCGATATGTTCAAAATAAACAGAGCAGTCGTAAAATTTTTCAAACAAAGTCTGGCGATAAAGTCATCAGTATTGAGTACAACGATATTTTATTTTTTGAAACCTCTCCGCAATTACATAAAGTGATTCTACATGCTAAAAATCGTCAAGTTGAGTTCTATGGAAAATTGAAAACCTTACTTGAGCTGGACAGCAGATTTTATCGTTGTCATAACTCGTATGTAGTGAATAAAGATAATATTTCAGAAATTGATTTTGTCACGAGGGAGATTCAGATGGTGAACGGACAGATCTGCTATGCTTCCAGTCGGTTTTTGAAAGGATTAAAGGATATAGTTCAAAAGTGAGTATATTAGCCCTCATTTGTTATGGCTGTTTACAGTCTATTATAAATGAGGGCTAATATTACGTTTAAAGTGGAACGAATCTTATACTCCATGAATATGTGCCTATACATATTGTATAATGAAGACAAATGTGAGAAGCCAAGAAGGGGGTGCGACTAAATAAGTTTATTTTAATAAAGTGTTGCAATTGATGATCTGGCATGATATATTATTAGTCCAGCCAAGAAAACACGGTTGAAACGGTGCGGCAAGCGAATGAAATAAGCTTCGAAAGAAACTTGAAAAAAAGAGCTTGCAAAGTTGGTTCGGACATGATATTATATAAGAGTTGCTGAAACGAACTAGTTTCGGTAACGGGAATAAGTTTGATCTTTGAAAACTGAACAACGAGTGAGTGAAACATTCTGCTTGCAGAATGAACGTGAAGGTTTTGGTACATGCCATCTGGTTGTATGAAAACTGGAACACAATTGAGATTTTTAATCTCGTCAGATTCAAAATGAGCTTATCGCTCTTTTCAATACCCCGATGAGTTCTACAGCGTTTAACCRCGCTGSGAAATTCATCTTTATTGGAGAGTTTGATCCTGGCTCAGGACGAACGCTGGCGGCATGCCTAATACATGCAAGTCGAGCGGACTTGAAGAGAAGCTTGCTTCTCTGACGGTTAGCGGCGGACGGGTGAGTAACACGTAGGCAACCTGCCCTCGGACGGGTGAGTAACACGTAGGCAACCTGCCCT